>JAJQBS010000071.1:68060-79980 GCA_021203145.1 Lachnospiraceae bacterium
CTGCCAGCTGCCACCTCACCGGCTTCCGTTCTCTGCCTGCCAGCTGCCACCTCTCCGGCTTCTGTTCTCTGCCCGTCGACGCCCTTCTTCTGCATGCCAGCGTTTTGTTCCTGCTTGCAAATGACCCGATTTTGTATGTCGGAACCACGCTCTTGCATCTTGGCATCCTGCTTCTGTATGTCAGTACCATGTCTTTGCATGCTTACTGCCGCCTCGCAGACATAGCTGACAAGGCCTTCCATACCAAGTGTATCAAGCGCCTCACGGCAGGCCAGGGCCGTCTGCAGATTCAGTTCGTCTTCCCCGAGCGCCACAAAGATATAGTGAGGACGGCCCTCTTCGATGATCGTCCGGATGACAGAAACATTTTCTCTGCGGCTGCCGCAGTTCAATTTTCTTGTCTCGAAACGGATTTTTCCATACATGTCTTCCGTGCGGAACTTTTTCAATGTCCCTTCGTCTGGCGACGCCCCATCCATATTTACACAGGCTTCCTCGCCGGAATCCGCACGGGACTTCCCGCACAGTCGCGCCCCGGTTCCTCCGGATTCTCCAGAATTCTTCCCCTGTGTTTTTTCATCCCCGAAGGCACCTTCTATCTCGAAGAAATCCGACAGCTCCGGGCGTTCGCTAAGATAAAGCTCTCTGTCCGACAACTGCTTCCCATGGTGCTTCCGTCTCGTAAATTCCTCCCCCGCGCTGTCGTCAGACACGACTGTGGCCAGCAGCGGTTTTCCCAGAAGCTGGCCGTTCGGCAGACAGGCGTCCAGAAACTTCTGGCCATAGTTTCCAAATCCGATGGCCAGGACATTCAGCGACGCATCCTCTTCCTTCATGCACTGGTACAACGGCTTTTCATAGAGATGGTACTGAATCGCGAGGCGGGAATTTTTTTCTTTGTTTTTGTCCAGGGACTCTTCCAGATCGGCAAGTACCCACCGCGCTCCCGGGATATGCTTTTTCGCCAGATCAGACGGCAGCGCGAAACAGATCGCCTGGTCGAGGTCTTCGATCAGCTCCTCGCAATTGGCGTAGCGGTACGTCCGCTCGCAAAGACATTTTCGCAGAATCGTCGTAAGGATATTGCGCAGGCGGGGATGCGCATTCGTCTCGGACGCGCGCAGAAGCTCGGATTCGCCGACCAGCTCGCCAAGGCGGCCGTAATAGCTGCTCTGGTAAAGGAATCCGTTCTTTCTGGTCTCTTCGCAGATGACGATCGCGTAGAACAGCGTCGCGCCGATGGAATACAGGTCGGTCTGGTTGGTGGGAATCTCGTACCCGGACTCCGGCTCCATGTATCCTTTCGTCCCCACTGTCTGCTCCATTTTTCCAAACACGGAACAGATTGAATTAATGTCAAACATCTGGAGCGTCTGCGTCAGCGTTTCATCCCTGAGCTTCTCAAAGCCGAAATTGGATGGATTGATATCTCTGTGCAGCAGATCTGCACAGTGCAGCGCACAGACGCGTTTTGCCAGGGACTCAATGGCATAAAGGATCTGGATCAGCTTGTGCTCCGGATTTTTTCCGGGGTGCTCGTGGATCTCCTCACAGATTTTATCAAAAGTCTCCACCCTCGGCCTGGGAGTCCACATGTATACCGTTCCGTTTCTGCGCCCTTTCTCATCACAGCCATAGTAAATCTCGAAGGCGGGGATAAACGTAGCCAGATCCTGATCCGTACTGTGTTTCTTTACGTCAAGGAGCATCTGATAGGGCTCCAGATATTCCTGTACCGCCTTTCGGAACCACTCGTCGGCGTCATGGAACTCCTCCGACCGGACAAGCTGCCCGTCCTCATCCCGCTCCAGCACATACGCGTTCCATGGATAAAACTCCTTGAGGACGCCCGCCGCGCTGTCTTTATAAGAAGCCTCGTAGCATATGGACGAAGCCCCTTCGCTTAGAACCTTTCTGACCTCAAAAGTCCTGATGAACGTCCCCTGGTCGCCTGTGCCGGACAGCCGGACTGATTTTTTCAAGTACTGCCGCGTCATCATGCCTGCCTTCCTCCCCGGTTCAGATCCATTGTGATAAAACTGGTGTCGTCAAAGCAGTCCCCGTCGGAAAGAAAGGTCTGCAGCTCATCATAGTTCCCTCTTTGCAGCATGACGGATACCTCCGGCTTCAGCCGGTTCTGATCCACCATCTGTTTCCACGCGCCGTCCGAACAGATGATCACCGAATCCAGTCCGTCGACATCCATGACCTTCGTGTCCACCTCCTGGCTGGCTCCCCTGGTCGTCGTCACCGGGCACCCCCAGAAGCTGTCCGCAGGCATCGCCAGAAAACGGCAGCAACCGTTCCCGGCCGCAAGAATCGCCCCGTCCCCCAAGTTAAAATACAGCAGCCTCTGCTTTTCCTTATCAAACAGCACACTCGCAACCGTGCTGGAATATTCTTCCAGCTCCGCCTGGTCCTTTTCGGTCTGCCTTTTCAGCTCACAGAGAATATGCGAAAGCGTAAACCCGGCGATGTCCTTCTTATCAAATTCCAGAAAATAATCTCCTTTTTTCAGAAGCAGATGTGTGATCGCGTCACTCGCGATCCGCGCGCCTGCCTTTGCCCCTTTGCAGGCGGAAACCCCGTCCGCCAGCGAGATTACCGTATATTTTCGATTTTCCCCGCAAGAGAGGGCGTCCTGATTTTTCCCGTTTGTGGAGGCATGATAATCCCCCATCCGGCTCCATTTCGCAATCATATCGTCAAATCCTTCCTCGTCTTTCTCTTTTTATGGCTGGATACAGAGCCAAAGCCTGTCCCACCGGGCGCGTATCCCTTCCCCTGGCCGTGCACCGGGCGATAGCCGCGATCCGGCGATGGCATCTCTGGCCGTGTACCGGGCGATAGCCGCGATCCGGCGAAAGACTGGAAAAATCGCGCCAGCCGTCAGAGGTTCATGTAAGCGTAGGAGGAGAACACTACCAGCACATCAAAAACATTCTTTCCGCTCAAAGGCTGATAATAAGCGGCTTCCAGCCTCTCGTTGACGCCCCTTGCAAAGCTGCGGTACAGTTCCCCGAAATTCTTCCACTGGTCCGGCTCATCCATTTCATGGATCGCATTATAATAGTAGTAATAGGCAGTAATGATGGAAGTCCTGGTCACCGTCTGCGGCGACGGCTCCGGCAAATTTTTCACGAAATTGCTGACTGCCCGCAACAGCTCCAGGAATTCGTCAAACCGCTCCTGGTCCACCTGCGGAAAACGATCACGGAATGTTTCCAGACCTGCTTTGCCAAACGCGTCAACATCCATGTACCACAGGCCGTACTTCTGCCCCCTGTGCGTGGCAGGAATGGGTTTCAAAAGATCAGCATATACCCTGGCGGCAGTGGCCTGCTCCGTTTCCTGCTGCATGAATCCCCGGCTCATATCCGTCTTTTGCCCACGCTTCGCTCCCTTCGCAATGGTATAGCTTCCATCAAAGGTGTCGCAATCATAATTTGCGCAGATAAACTGTTCGAATTCGCCTTCCTCCATCGCAAAAATATCAATACCGGAAGATAAGGGAGCTTTTCCTTTTCCGGCTATTTCCTGGTAAATGAGCGTCCGGTTCTCTTTGACCTCCAATCCTTTCTTTCCGCTCTTAAACTGGTTTGTCTTCACCCGATCAATCATTTCTGATGACAGCCGCATTTTATCCCGGCTGGTATGCCGGCCTGCGATGAAATAGACATAAATCACTTCCGCAAAATTTTTGTAATTAATCCCCTGCCCGGACGGGTTCACCTCAAAGTCGCTTATATTTCCACGGTAAGCGGCCGTGATGTACCGCATCAGATTGTTCGAATAGTAGTCCTGAAAAAGATTTTTTTCAATATCCGTCTCGCTCTTAAAATCCTCGCGGCCGGGAATCCCGGAATAGTAAGTCATCCCATACACCATGGCAAACAGATACAGACTTCTTTTCGTCGCTCCCTCCGCCCGGAACTTTCCGGACGCCAGATCGTCTGCGATCTTCAGGATACCATATTTCCCGCCAGGCTTCCGATCTTCCTTTCTGGCAGTAAGCAGATAATAAAATACACCATCGTCGACCAGCGCAAGGATCTCCTCGAGTGTCGGAGCCTTGCCGGACGTGCCCTTTTTCGATACCTTTTTATCTGGAACACCCTTTTGGGCAGAAGCGTTTCCAGGCGATGCCACTTCTGGAGAATCACTTTTGGGCGATGCCGCTTCTGGAAAATCGCCTTTGGGTAATGCGCTCTCCCACGCCCTCTTCTCGAGCGCGGCACGCTTTTGCTTCACATAATCGGCAATCGTTCTCCTGCCGCCGATCCCGACTGACTTCGAAAAATCCCCATACTTCAAAAACTGCTTCAAAATCCGCAGGCGCAGAGGATCATCCTGCCACGGATCCTGCGGAGAGCTCAGCCGGTCTACCAGCCGCTGCATGTACTCGGCAGGAGACGGATACTTTTCATACCGCGCGAACAACGCCCAGACCATTTTATCCTCAAGCTCCGGGAGAGACGGTATATCTGAATCCCTGATCAGAGTTTCATAGTAGGCATTTTCTCTGCCCCTTTCATAAGGAATCCCGCATTGGTCAAACATGTTGAACAGGGCTCTCAGCTTGCTGGAGCGGTCGGATCTCTCCCCCGCCATTTTCACTGCGTCCATCTTCCTCTCAAACGCCCTTCTGTCATAAATCGGCAGTCCGGCAAATTCATCCTTCAGTTCGTCCAGCACCGTATCCATACGTTGGGTAATCGCACCTTTTTCGGTCATCATCCGGGTATCCCTCCATCATTCTTCTTCGGTATAAGCATCCCTCCTCTGCCCGTTGATGGGAGGATTATAAACCATTCCATCAACGGCGTGCAAAGGGGGGATCGTTCTTCCGCTGATCAGCTTTTTACTTCTGAAAGTATAACAGTTTATCCGGCGACAGGCAAGGGAATTTCACAGCATGGTAAATTTCTGTCGCGGGTCACACCTGTAACGAATTTCTAGGTCTGCGCAGAATAATACAGCTCCCATGCGGCTTCCGCCATCAGGCGTTCATATGCGGGCACGTCTGTCCCGCTTCCAAGGAAACACAGCACGAATGCGGGTGCATCCCGTCTGTCCCCGGCAGACCCGTCCACCCTGTGCGTATCCACCGGCGCACCTGACGTCATCCCCGGAAGCACCACCGCCTTGTGCACAGTTCGTTTCACATCGTGGAGAATTCCGTCATCCGCTCCTGTTTCGTGCGCGATGATTGGCACATCGTGGGTGATTCCCGTGTCCTTCCTTGTTTTGTGCGCGATGATTGCCACATCGTGAGTGATTCCGGTGTCCTCCCCCGTTTTGTGCGCGATCACGGGTGCATCCGCAAGGGTATGCAAATAAAAAGGAATCTTCCCATTCAGCCTCTGGTGGGTCAGGATCTGAAACATTTCGCACGAAGCTTCCGGAGAAATCAGCCACCCCGTATATATCATCTCCAGCAGCCATGCCGCATCCGCCGCTGTCACGTAATTCTCGATCCCTTGCGACGCGCGCCTGGCGTCAAACATTTTCCTGCGAAAAACCGTTTTTTCAAGTCCGAGCCGTCCCCGGATAAATGCATCGAGCTGCTCCTCCCGGATCCGGTCAAATAAAAGGTTCGTGGCTGTATTGTCGCTGACAATTATCATCAGCTCCACCAGATCCCGGACGCAAAGCTCCCGGTCTCCTTTCAGATAGGTCAGCACTCCGCAGGATGGCACGCAATCCTTGTCCCTGACGAGAATGCGCTCCTGGGGGGAAATGGTCTGATCTGCAAATCCCTGAAATACTGCCGCCATCAGGAACAGCTTTATGACGCTCGCCGCCGGGTGCGGCTCATCCGGCCGGTAAGCAAGCGCTTCCCCGGTGTTTAGATTTTTACACACGACACTGACCCTTCCCGGCATCGCCTCCAGGCGCGGAAGCAGATTCTCCCAGGTTTCAGACCAGGTTTTTCCTTTGCCTGTTTCCATGTGAACTTTCCCTCTCCTTTTCCTCATAATTCTCGCAGACAATTTTCTGTGTTAAGGCAAGTATACCAACTGCTTTCATAAAAGGCAAGGGAGGATTGGTTCCTGTTCACAACCCGGCCGCGCAAATTTATGATATGTTTATGTCCCTTTCCTATTTATAAAGCGATCCGCCATCTTAGAGAAAATCACTGCCGCTCCCGTGCTGGCCGCGGTTGTGACAATCCCCGGCCCGACGACTGCAGACGGATTCACGCTCCCATACTGCCCCCGGTATGCGATGACCGTGAGGGGAATCAGCTGCAGAGAAGAAATATTCAGTATCAGGAAGGTGCACATTTCGTTGCTGGCGGTATCCCGGGGCGCACTCTCTTCCCTTCTTTGCTCCTCCAGCTCCTCCAGCGCTTCCATCGCCTTTAGTCCATAGACAGTCGCGGCATTGCCCAGACCAAGTATATTCGCGACGAAAGTGCCCGCAATCTGTCCAATCGCCGGATGGTCTTCGGGAATATCGGGAAACAGGAAATAGATCACCGGCCTCATTCTCCGGGTAATCGAATGGATCAGACCCGCGTCCTTCGCGATCTCCATCAGACCGCTCCATAGCGCCATCACACCAAACATGGTAACGCACAGCGCCACACCCTCTTTCGCGGATGAAAGCACCGCCTCCGAAAGAGCATCCGTCTCCCCGGTCAGGATCCCGTACACAATTCCGACAAGCAGCATGGTTCCCCAGATCACATTCATTTCTTTCTCCTCTCACATATAGTTCACAGGATTCTGCACTTCATCGTTCTGGAGTGTTTTTTCTCTAAATGCCTTCCTGTCACACGACAGAGCAGCCCCCTGTCCAGAACACTTTTCCTTATCTTATGATTCTCCCTGCCGGAGAATGCCGTAGGAAAATATGTGCCGGAAAAATCTTTGACTCATCCCGCTGAAAAAGCTGTTGAAAAATCCCGCAGGAAACTCTCATTGAAAAATCCGCCAGAAAATCCCGTTGGAAAATCCCGCTGAAAAATCGCCGAAAAAAATCCCCGGAGAATATCCGCGAAACCCATTGCGCCAACCACGAAATCAGTGTAAAATCATGGCAAAAAGATGCCATATCCGGTTTTGTTTTATGGTTTTCGGAAAAAGGCCGAGGAAAGAAAGGAATCCACGATGGACTGTATTATTATCGGAATTGCCGGGGGCACCGGCTCGGGAAAATCGACATTCACCAACCGCCTGAAGGAACAGTTCGCGGACAATATCGCTGTCATCTATCACGACAATTATTACAAACGGCAGGACAACGTCCCTTTTGAAATTCGAAAGATGGTAAACTACGACCACCCGGACGCGCTGGAGACAGACCTGATGGTGAAGCATCTCGAAATGCTGAAGAACGGGGAGGCCATCGACTGTCCGGTCTATGATTACAGCCAGCACAACCGCTCCGATCAGACCTACCATATCGAGCCGCGTCCGATCATCGTGGCGGAGGGAATCCTGCTGCTCGCTGACCAGCGTCTGCGCGACCTGTGCGATATCAAAATCTTTGTAGAGGCGGACGCAGACGAGCGCATTCTTCGCCGGATCGTCCGCGATGTGAAAGAGCGCGGGCGTGATCTTGACAATATTGTCCAGCAGTACCTCACCACAGTCAAGCCCATGCACTATATGTTTGTCGAGCCGACAAAAGCCACCGCCGATCTCGTGATCAACAGTGGCATGAATGACGTCGCGTTTGATATTGTGCAAACCAAGATCCGGCTCCTGCTGGAGGCCGGGACGCATGAGTAAACCATGCGGCTCGAGCCAGGTCGGTAAAACGCCCGGATAAAACAGGCAGCCCCGGCCAGCGGCATGCGCACGTAACCGCGCGGTTTGAGCCAGGTCGGCAAAACGCCCGGATAAAACAGGCAGCCCCGGCCAGCGGCATGCGCACGTAACCGCGCGGTTTGAGCCAGGTCGGCAAAACGCCCGGATAAAACAGGCAGCCCTGGCCAGCGACATGCGCACGTAACCGCGCGGCTCGAACCAGGTCGGCCACTGGCCGTGCCTGTCGGCATTCTCAGGGTGCCGGCCTCAGCATTTTTCTCCTGTGATGCTTCCGGCACAGGGCGATGTAGCTGTCGTTCGCGCCCAGCACGACCTGATCGCCCTCCGTGATCATCTCGCCCTTCTCATTAAAGCGGGCGTTGCAGGTCGCCGCCTTTCCGCACCAGCAGACCGTCTTGATCTCCTCGATCACATCCGCCCAGGCAAGCAGCCACATGCTCCCGGGGAAGAGGTTCCTCTGGAAATCGGTCCGCAGCCCGTAGCAGATGACCGGTACAGTCAGGTCATCCACGATGTGTACGAAAAATTCCACCTGCTCTTTGGTGCAAAACTGTGCCTCATCCACAACCACGCAGTCGTATCTCCGGATCTCTTCAGATGTCATCTGCACCAGATCTTCCACATAAAAGCAGCGCTTTTTCAGCCCGATGCGTGAGGAGATCATTCCCTCCCCATAGCCGCCCCGGCGAGGAGCGCTTTCACCCATGGGCAGTTCGTCCTGCCCCTGAACCAGGTGAGGGGGCGTTTCCAGGTCTCTGTTGTCCAACCGTGGCTTCGCAAGCAAAGCCTGCTTCCCCCTCTCGAAATAATTATAGTCTACCATCAGCGCGTTGGCCGTCTTGGAACTCCCCATCGCGCCATAGCGAAAATACAGCTTGGCCATTTCATTTTCCTCCCATCCCGAAATCATCCGCCCATCCTGCATCACCCGGTTCGGACAGGCCATATCCGAAATTTGCCATTTTATACAAATCACAATCTCCAGAAGCTTCTCGCCTGGCTCGGCGAAGACAGACACAGTTTATCAAACCACGCTTTCAAAATCAATGCAGACATTTTTTGCATTTTGCCGGAAGTAAACATGCACTTTAAGCATTTTACAAGAAACTGACAGATAACTGTTTACGCAATATGAGATGTATACACACCCAATCCAAGATTGGGGACATTCCCCGGCGAGGGGCATAGCCCTGCGAAGTACACGGCATATAATCCCCCGTGTATACAGGTCAAAAAACGCATTGACCAGAGAAGAACTTCGCTGTAAAATAATGCAGATGATTTGTTTTGATACCGTCTTCGCACGAATAGCGAAGAATATGCCCTGCATCGTTCCATCAACGATCCTTACAGAGGGAGGGATCTTATGCGGATTGCAATTGCGGATGATTTTTTAAATGACCGGGAAAAGCTGAGCCAGGATATCTGTCGGTGGGCCGCTGACCACCAGATGACGCTCTCTTCGCCCCCGGCGCTGTTTGACAGCGGGGAAGCCCTGCTTGAGGGTATGAAAAAGACTGCTTTCGATGTGATTTTTCTGGACATCTATATGGGCGGTATGACCGGGATGGAGGCCGCCAGAAAAATCCGGGCGCAGGATCCGGGCTGCCGGCTGATTTTTATTACGCAGACCGCGGACTTCGCAGTAGAAAGCTACGACGTAAATTCCTCCTGGTATCTGCTGAAGCCCTACAGCTACGAAAAGCTTTCGGAAGCCCTCTCCCGCTGCTGCGGCGATTTTTCCGGGCAGGAGGAGTCGCTGACCGTTCCATGTGAATACGGTTACCAGAAAAAACTGTACATCCACGACATTGCCTGGACAGAATACGGAAACCGGCGCGTGACAATCCATAAAAAGAACGGCGAAAATCTCACTGCCAATATGCGCCAGGGCGACCTCGCGCAGGTTCTCCTTGCGTTTCCATGCTTTTGCGACTGTATGAAGGGAGTTCTGGTCAACCTGGAGTCGGTAGAACAGTTTCAGAAGGACTGTTTGCTCCTCAAAGGGGGACAGCTTCTTCCCATCAGCCGCCTGAAATACCAGGCCGTCAGGGAGCAGTTTCTGGCCTGGTCCTACGCGAAAATCCGGGGAGAGAATGTATGATTGAAGTAATCTTTGCACAGATGGCCACCTCCGTGCCGATTCATTTTTTTGCCTATGCCCCCTTTCTCGATCATCTGCACTGGGGAAAAGCGCGAACCCTTTCTCTGGTATTGATGGCGGAAGGTGTCTGGCTCCTTCTGACCTGCGTGCTGACCAGCCTTGGTCTCCCCATGTCCGTCATAGACCTCACTTCCATGCCTTTGTTCGGAATCCTGTTTTTCTTTGCAGTCGACGTTGACCCGTTCAAGGTTCTGTTTCTCTATATTTTCAGTGTGGACTATCTCATGGCACTGCGCGGAGCCGCCTCCTTCATTGATCTGGTATTATTCGGGGACACCGGAGCATTTTTCTATACCTGGCAGTCCGGAGTCATCATCATCCTCCTTTACGCGCTGACACTGCCCTTTATGATCTGGAACTTCCGGAAAACCGCGCGGATCGCGATGGAGACAGACGCTCCCGGTGTCTGGAACCGGGCCTGGCTGCTCCCTATGATCAACACGCTGATCGTGTTCCTTTTCACCTATGCCCCACAGTCGTCCTACGACGTCAACTCGCGATTTCTGCTGGCCCGGATCTCCCTGTCACTGTGTGTATTTTTTTCTTATTATTCCGTCCTGTACACAATTGATCTGCTTCAAAAAGAAATCGCGGCAGAGGAGCACGAACACTACCTGGAGCAGCTTACCCGGCTGCAGGCCGCGCAATACCGGAATCTGGAATCCCGCATTGAAGAAGCACGCCGCGCCCGCCATGACCTGCGCCAGCATCTGAACGCGATCCAGGGCTATCTCGACACCGGAAACCAGGACGCCCTGGCTTCTTACATGCAGCTCTACGGGAAAACCCTGCCAAGAGAAGCCTTATCTGCCTACAGCAAAAATCCCGCCGTCGATGCTGTCCTTGGTTTTTACACGGAAAAAGCCTCCTCGTCAGGCATCCGAATGGACATTTCATTTGCCCCGATGCCCGAAACAATCATCCCGGAGCCCGAATTCTGTGTACTGCTCGGCAACCTCCTGGAAAACGCGCTGGATGCCAGTATGCCAGAAGACCCACACGATCGTGCTGTGCCGGACGTCAGTATGCCTGAAGATCCGCATGATCGTGCCATGCCGGGCGCCTGTATACCAGAAGACCTGCACGATAGTGCCGGGCCAGGCGCCTGTATGCCAGAGGATCCGCACAATAGTGCCACGCCGGGCGTCACTTGCATATCACCGAAAAATCCGCCTTCCATCACCGTCCACGCACAGATGTCCGGCAGCAACATGTTATTCCTCACCGTGGATAATTCCAGTCCGGCTCCCCCGCGCATGGAAGATGGCCGCCTTCTTTCCGGCAAGCATGACGGCTATGGAATCGGGACGGAGTCCGTGCGCAGCATCGCAGAAAAATACCATGGGGACGCGCGATTCGAGTGGAAGGACGGCAAATTCCGCGCGTCCGTTATGCTCAGTGTGTAGGAATTTTCATCCCCAGGCCATACACATTTTTACACGAATCTTCAGGATTATTCGCTACAATGAATACTGTACTTCTCTCCGGACAGTGTTAAAATGCTGTTTATGCCTGTCTTATACTCCTCATTCCGGGAATGAAACGCACAAAAATAAGAGCCCCCAAACTGGCTCCTATTTTTCTGTGTTTCATTCAATTATCTATCTGCCGTTTCCGTTTTTGCTCGTTCTTGCCAATTACACCTTTTCTATCACACAACTATGCTTCTTCGCATTCGTTCCCTTAGCGTCTTTGTCGTAATTGATTCCCACCAGAAGCAGATTACCGAAATGCTCCTTCAGTTCACCGTCATAGCGGTTCTCGTGTATCTGGCGGATTGCGGTATCGGCATCCTTATCATACTTAAGCTCGATGATCATTGCAGGCTTATCCACACCCCTGCGCGGGAGAAAAGCCAGATCCGCAAAACCTTTACCTGAGGGCAATTCTCTCACTATACTGTAATATCGTTTTGCCGTGTAATCGATAACTCCGCATATTTTAGGACTAATTTCGTAGCCTGACCATCGGATTTCAT
>JAJQBS010000027.1 GCA_021203145.1 Lachnospiraceae bacterium
TTCTGGCAGTCTCTGTCACTATGATTCCTACAGTAAATTTACGCCGTCAAAAACGGCGATTTTGATTGAATTGTGCGGGGCAACATGATAAGCTATCCTTATAGAAATAGAAGCGCATCTGATCTGTTGCAAGAAGCAGGAGGTGGACAAAGAATGGGATATTATTTGAATCCGGGGGATATTCTTGAATTGTATAAAGGTGAGACGGAGAAACCTTATTTTGTGGATAAAACAGAAATGATAGAAGAGCTTATTACCGTGTTGGAGCAGGGACGAAGCTGCATTTCTGTCACGAGACCACGAAGATTTGGGAAATCCCTGGCAGCTTCCATGATTGGTGCTTTTTTTGGAAAAGGAACGGACAGCTCAGAAGTTTTTTCACATCTTAAGATAGCGGTATCTGAAAAATTGTGCCGTACCGAAATTCTCGCGGGAAGAATTGGCCGAGTGGTATGACGGATATCAAAGAGACAGCGGCGGAAGTATTTATAATCCGAACTCAGTAGTGCGTGCTCTTACGCGAAATGCACTTAGCAATTACTGGGCGAAGGCTGGAGAGTACGATGAACTGAAAGAGTATGTATTGAATGACGTTGATGGTGTGAAGGATGCGGTAATGCTACTTTCGGCGGGCGAGCCGATAGAGGCAGACCTTTCGGAGTATGCCTCTACGGCAGCAGAGTTAAAGTACAGAGATGAAATTCTGTCTGCTATGACTGTGTATGGATATTTGAATTATTACGATGGCTGCGTACGGATTCCAAATAAAGAACTGGAGCACGAGTTTGACAGAATTATACGGACAGAGCCCAAATACAGTTACATGCGTGAATTAGAAAAAGAATCCGCGCGTATTTTGCAGGCCACCTATGATGGGGATGAGGATACCATCGGAAAAGTGTTGTCTATCGTACACACGACGGAATCACCATTAAAAGCTTATAACGAGGTGCCATATTGAATTTCTTTAAGTTGTTGCTGCTGTGGATTATATATTTACAACTGTCATGTTTGCGGCAAGAGGTTGGACCTGCCAGAAAACTGCGGCAGCAGCGGAAACCGGCATAGCCGAAGAAAAAGTTTATGAGGAAGAACGCAATAATCGGATAGGGGAGAAAGGCGTTCCCCTATCCGATTGTCAGGAGCGAAGAGTGTTCGCCTTTCCGATTGTGAAATAAGTTCGCCTTTCCGATTGTGAAATAAGGGTTGACTTTTTATATACCGAACGGTATAATCGGAGTGACAACAAGGACAGTTGCAAATGCGGAATGGGACTTATATGGAAAACGCGGACATCATGGACAATATGGACAATCGCACCCGGCTTTTGCGGTGCGCGAATGAGCTGTTTTATGAGAAGGGATATGACGCAGTCGGCGTACAGGAGATTGTAGCCCGGGCCGGCCTGACGAAGCCGACCCTGTATTATTACTTTGGAAGTAAAATGGGGCTGTTGGAGGCACTGGTCGCGGAGCGGTTTGAAAGGCTGCGCGGGATGTATCAGGCTTTAAAGGAACGAAGTCGGCAGAAGGATCTGCGGATTGAGGAGGCGCTGTACTGGCTGGCGGATATTTTCTGTGGTTTTTTTGAGCAGGACCGGCATTTTTATATGCTGATGATGGCGCTGTTTTATTCCGCCAGGGGGAATGAGGCCTATCAGACGATTCAGCCGTATATGGTGGAATTTTACGGCATGGTGGTGCAGGTGTTTGACCGGGCGGCTGATCAGCTGGGGAATATGAACGGGCGGCAGCGGCAGTTCGCGATCGGCTTTGTCGGGACGATCAGCTCGTATTTTTTGCTTCACTATGAGCATGACCCGGCGGAGCAGGAAAGAGTGGACCGGCAGCAGATCGCGGCGCTGGTGAAGCAGTTTATGTATGGGATTTTCTCCTGATACAGATACAAGATACGGATATCATGGAATGAAGTGCTAAAAGGTGAATTGCTGCCACAGGGTGCCTCATGATGAAGAATTTGTTTTCGCGCAGGGGATAATTGTGCGATGGCTTGTGTCGGAAGGCATGTGAGATGCGGCTAACGAAAGTGTATGAAAAAGGCTGTACGGTCACGACAGAATATTTTTACGGAGGAATGGGATTATGTCAGTCTGGTATGAGAATACGGTATTTTATCACATGTACCCGCTCGGGATGAGCGGGGCGCCGTTTGAAAATAAGGAAGAGCAGGTGGTGCACCGGTTTGCGGAGCTGGAGCGGTGGCTTCCCCACATCCGCAGCCTGGAGTGCGGGGCGATCTATATCGGGCCGCTCTTTGAGTCGACGTCGCATGGGTATGATACGAGAGACTATACGGTGGTGGACCGCAGGCTTGGCGACAACGAGGATTTTCAGCGGTTTGTGAAAAAGGCGCACGGGCTGGGGATGAAGGTCGTGGTGGACGGGGTGTTCAACCACACAGGCCGTGAGTTTTTCGCGTTTCGGGACATTCAGAAAAATCGCGAGGGATCGCGGTACTGCGGTTGGTATAAAGGGATCAATTTCTGGGGAAATAATCCGTATAATGATGGCTTTGGATACGAGGCGTGGAGGAATTGTTTTGAGCTGGTGAACCTGAATCTGCAGAACCGCGAGGTAAAGGACTATCTGTTTGATGTGATCCGGTTCTGGATCCGGGAGTTTGATATTGACGGGATCCGGCTGGACTGTGCGGACTGCCTGGACTTTGATTTTATGCGGGAAATGCGGTGGATGACCGCAAATGAAAAGAAGGATTTCTGGTTGATGGGCGAGGTGATCCACGGGGACTATTCGCGCTGGGCGAATGCGGACATGCTGCATTCGGTGACGAATTATGAGCTGCACAAAGGGCTGTATTCGGGTCACAACGACCATAATTATTTTGAGATCACCCACACGATCCGGAGGCTGTTTGACGGGAATGGCGGGCTCTGCCGCGGGCGGGTGCTGTACTCGTTTGTGGACAACCATGATGTGGACCGGATTGTGTCGAAGCTGAATGATAAGAGACATTTGAAATCTGTATATACGCTGCTCTATACACTGCCGGGAGTGCCGTCGATCTACTATGGCTCGGAATGGGGTATTGAGGGCAGAAAGGCTAACGGCGGCGATCCGGCTCTGCGCCCGCGCCTGGTTCTGGAGGAGATGGAGAAACATCCCCCTATGCCGGGGCTGGAGGAATTTCTTATATTTCTCGGAAAATGCCGCCGGGAGTATCCGGTCATCGGCGAAGGGACTTACAGGGAGCTGCTGCTGACGACCAGGCAGTACGCGTTTGCGCGGATCGGGCAGGGTCAGACGGCGATCGTGATGGTGAATAATGACGACCAGGCCGCGACGCACTCGGTGCCGCTGCCGTGCCGGGCACAAAGGATTATTGATCCGGCGGCGGGGGTGACGCTGGATCTGGCGGATGGAAAATGGAAAGCTGAGGCGACGCCGGGGCTGGCGGATGGAAAATGGAAGGCTGAGATGATGCCGGGTCTGGCGGATGGAAAATGGAACGCAGGAGTGACGCCGGGTCTGGCGGATGGAGAGCAGACAGCCGGTACGTTTACGTTTGAAAATGGGAAACTTTCGGCGGTGACGGCTCCGGGTGAAGGAAGAATTTTTATCGTGGAAGGGTAATGCACTTCAGGGACATTTGCTCTCTGCTTTGTGCCGGCCACGGTGCGCGTCAGGATTCTGACCAAAGCGCAGAGAAAAGAGAATGGAGTGAACTGTTTTTTGTGAAAAGGCACAAAAATGGTTGCACATGCAGAGAATTAATAGTATAGTTGTGTCATCAGATGTTTCCGGGAATAGCGCGGTTTATGGCATATTTGAGCAGAAACAGGAAAAGGACTTACGCTGTTTGTCTGTATTTCTGAAATTGGAAAAGGAATTCCATTTTTTATTAGTATTTCTGAAATCAGTAAAACGACTTACGCCGTTTACTATATTTTATGTAAGGAGAAAATGGTATGGGAGACAGTACGAAAAATACGGGTTCGGGCACGGCATCCGGAGCCGGTTCGGCGGCGGGCGCGCAGGCAAAATCCAGATCGAAAAAGAGCCAGCTGTTTATCACGGAGCTGGATCAGTATTTGTTTGGCCAGGGGGCGCACTACGATATTTATAAAAAGCTTGGCGCACATCCGATGACCTGGAGAGGGAAGGCCGGGACGTATTTTGCGGTCTGGGCGCCGCACGCGCAGCAGGTGCAGCTGATCGGCTCGTTTAATGAGTGGGATGAGTACAGCCATCCGATGGAGCGGCAGGAGCCGCTGGGGATTTATACCCTGTTTGTACCGGGCGTGGGAGCGGGCGCGCTGTATAAGTATCTGATTCTTACGCCGGACGGCAGGAAGCTCTACAAGGCGGATCCGTTCGCGAATTACGCGGAATACCGGCCGGGAACCGCGTCGCGGGTCGCGGATTTGACGACGATTAAGTGGTCGGATTCGGCCTGGCAGGAGAGTAAAAAGGAGTTTGACCAGGACAAGAGCCCGATCGCGATCTATGAGGTGCACCCGGGCAGCTGGAAGCGGCATCCGCACGGAGAGGACGAGAGCGGATATTATAATTACCGGGAGTTCGCGCATGAGCTGACAGCTTATGTAAAGGATATGGGCTACACGCATGTGGAGCTGATGGGGATTTCCGAGCACCCGTTTGACGGCTCCTGGGGCTATCAGGTGACGGGGTACTTCGCGCCGACGTCGCGCTACGGGACGCCGGAGGATTTCGCTTATTTTGTCAATTATCTGCATAAAAATAAAATCGGTGTGATCCTGGACTGGGTGCCGGCGCATTTTCCGCGCGACGCGCAGGGACTTGCCGAGTTTGACGGCACCTGCCTGTACGAGTACGCGGACACGCGCAAGGGTGAGCATCCGGACTGGGGCACCAAGGTATTTGACTACAGCAAATATGAGGTGAAAAATTTCCTGATCGCCAGCGCGATCTACTGGATCAATGAGTTCCACGTGGACGGTCTGCGCGTGGACGCGGTGGCGTCGATGCTTTATCTGGATTATGGCAGGCAGAACGGCCAGTGGGTGGCAAATAAATACGGCGGCAACCAGAATCTGGAGGCGATCGAGTTTTTCAAGCACCTGAACAGTGTGCTGGTGGGGCGCTATCCGGGCTTTCTGATGATCGCGGAGGAGTCGACGGCGTGGCCGAAGGTGACGACGAAGCCGGAGGACGACGGACTTGGCTTTACCATGAAATGGAACATGGGCTGGATGCACGATTTCCTGGAGTATATGAAGCTTGACCCGTATTTTCGCCAGTACAACCACAATAAGATGACGTTCGCGATGACCTATGCGTATTCTGAAAAATACATCCTGCCGCTGTCGCACGATGAGGTGGTTCATCTGAAGTGCTCGATGGTGAACAAGATGCCGGGTCTGTATGACGATAAATTTGAGAATTTAAAATGCGGCTATTCCTTCTTTATCGGACATCCGGGCAAGAAGCTTCTGTTCATGGGACAGGATTTCGGACAGCTCCGGGAGTGGAGCGAGGAGAGGGAGCTTGACTGGTTCCTGCTCTCAGAGCCGCGGCATCAGCAGATGCAGGCGTTTACGCGCGCGCTGCTTACCCTTTACCGGAAGAATGCGTGTCTGTATGAGATGGACTGTGAGCCGGGCGGCTTTGAGTGGATCAATGCGGATGACAATTTCCGCAGCATCTTCAGCTTTGTGCGCCATTCGGCAAACGGGAAAAACAATCTGCTCTTTGTGATCAATTTCACGCCGGTCGACCGGCCGGATTACCGGGTCGGCGTGCCGAGGCGGAAGCAGTATAAGCTGGTGCTGGATAGCAATGCCGCCGAATTTGGCGGCACCGGAAAGGAACAGCCGGAGGTTTACAGGGCCGTGAAGCAGGAATGCGACGGAAGACCGTTTTCTTTCGCGTATGACCTGCCGAGATATGGCGTTGCGGTTTTCCGGTTCTAAGGACTGATTTCTGATGCAGAAAAGGTGTGCTTCATGAAAGGTTACAGAGACTTTGCATGCGGGAAGCACACTTTTTTTCTTGCCAAAAGTTTCAAAATAGTTTATTATGGCAGAAAGGCAGCCAGAGGAGGACGCAGTCCGTGCTGCCGGAAATTGATGAGGCCATGGAGCGCTTCGACCGATGCCAGGTGACCATATTTTTACAGAAAAGGATGATTTTCATGATTTCAAGCCAGATTTTACAGAATACGATTGACGAGCTGCACACGATTACTCATGTGGATTTCACGATCACGGATACGGATGGCAACGAGGTGGCCTCGACGCCCGGAGCTGAGACGATTTTTCCGGAAGCAGTTACCCAGTTTGTGGATTCTCCGGCTGACAGCCAGGTTGTCCAGGGCGCGCATTTTTTTAAGGTGTTTGATGATAAAAAGCTGGAGTACGTCCTGATTTCCGGCGGGAAGGCGGACGACGCCTATATGATGGGGCGTGTGGCTGTCAGCCATATGCAGAACCTGATTGTGGCTTATCGGGAGCGCTATGACCGGAATAATTTTATCCAGAATCTTCTGCTGGACAATATGCTGATGGTGGACGTGTACAACCGTGCCAGGAAGCTGCATATCGACACGGATGCTCACCGGATTGTTTATCTGATTGAGACGAAAAATGAGAAGGGCAGCACGGCGAAGGAGATTGTAAAGGGGCTGTTCGGGAGCCAGACGCAGGATTTCGTCACCGAGGTTGATGAAAAAAGCATTATTCTCGTCCAGGAGCTTTCGAGTAAGGATACGTACAATGACGTGGAGCGCACGGCAAAGATGCTGCGGGATATGCTGAATACAGAGGCTATGTCAAATGTAAAGATTGCCTATGGTACAATTGCGAAAGAAATCCGCCAGGTATCACGCTCGTACAAAGAGGCGAAAATGGCGCTGGATGTCGGAAAGATTTTCTACGAGGAAAAGTCCATTGTCTCGTACAATTCCCTGGGCATCGGGCGCCTGATCTACCAGCTGCCGATTCCGCTCTGCCAGATGTTTATGAAGGAGGTATTCGGTGACGACACGCCGGACACCTTCGACGAGGAGATTATTACGACGATTAACAAGTTCTTTGAGAACAGTCTGAATGTGTCGGAGACGGCCAGACAGCTTTATATTCACAGAAATACGCTCGTATACCGCCTCGAGAAGCTTCAGAAGAGTACCGGGCTGGATATCCGTGTATTTGATGACGCGCTGACATTTAAGATCGCGATGATGGTTGTCAGCTATATGAGATATATGGAAAGAGAGAGCTGAAAAGCAGGAAACAAGAAGCAGGGTAACTATTCAGGACAGTACCTCGCACTTGCTGCGAGGTACGTATGAAAATATATAGCAAGCGGGGAAAAGCTCCATCGCGAAGCGATTTTAAATGGGCTTTTCCCTCGTAACTGTGAAGGTACTGAACAGTTACGGAGCAGTCTCAGGAAAGCGAATATTGGTTTTATTTTACAAAAACCGAGGGGAAGAGCCCCTCGGTTTTTTGTATGTAAGTCACAAACTTGAGAAAAATCAACACATCATATTTACAAATCAAAAAACTGTGCTATAATCGTTTTTACATCAAGATAAGAACAATTATTAAACATCATATTAAAAGACAAATTTATGATGCATCGTTTTGGACATCTGTCGTTCTTTATAAAAAAGGAGCATGAAGATGCGAAGCAGCTCTTCGCTCTTGCCGCAAAGACCACAGGAAAACGGAAATGATACGCAGAAAAGCCCTTACCGGGCGGTCTCTTGCACAGAGCGCGGGATAAGCCTTCGCTGCGATACGCAAAGAAAGGAACAGAGAGGAGGTTTTTGCTATCAGGGAGATTCAGATGGTTTCCCTTGCGGGAGTCGCGATGGCGGCTGTCCTGTGCGATCTGTCTTCAGGGCGGATCCCGAATGGGCTGATCGCTGCCGGCCTGGGGATGGGGTTCACCTGCCAGGTTTTTTCGCGGGGATTACTGGGCGTTATATTTTTCTTTGGAGGGATGCTGCTGCCGACGCTGCTGCTTGGGGCGCTGTATTATTTTCGGATGATCGGGGCAGGCGATATCAAGCTCTTCTGTGTGGTCGGCGGATTTCTGGGGCCGGCCGGCGCGGCAGGCTGTATGATGCGCTCCCTGTTCACGGCTGCCGTGTTTTCCGCAGTGATCATGTGCCGGGATCATTCGCTGAGGAAACGGCTGCTTTATTTCTGGCAGTATGCCAGGGCGTATGTGGAAAGCGGCCTCTGGCGGCCGTATCTGGATGACGTGGAGGAGGATGCAAAATTCTGCTTTTCCGTGCCGGTGCTGATCGGGATTTTGCTGGGAATGGTGTGAAAGAGCGGCGAAACAGCGGAAATAGACGGAACGGCGATGACACGGCGGTCACGTTTGACGGCGGCGTGTGTGAAAGGGTAACTAAAAATATCGGAGATAAATGGGAGGCTTATATGAAAAAAAGTATATTTGCGGTTTGTGATCTGGAGGCTTCGTACGCGTGCAATCTCACGGAGTATCTGAATGAGCGGAAGACGACGCCGTTCGAGGTGCAGGCCTTTACGAACGTGGAGAGCCTGGAGAAGTTCGCGAAGGAGAATCCGATCGAGATCCTGCTGATTTCGACGAGGGCGATGTGCAACGAGATCCGGGATCTGCCCATCAGCCGCACGATTATTTTGTCCGAAGGGGAGCAGATTTCCGATCTGGGGTATCCGCTTATTTACAAGTATCAGTCTTCGGACGATATCCTTTCGGAGGTGATGGAATATTATGTGCAGGATCACCCGCAGCCGCATATTCTCTCTCTGGGCGCGAAAAAAACAAAGATGTACGCGGTTTATTCGCCGGTCGGGCGCACCAGGAAGACCTCCTTTGCGCTTGCGCTCGGAGAGATTCTCTCTGAGACCAGGAAGGTTCTTTATCTGAATTTCGAAGAGTTTTCAGGATTTGAGGAGCTTTTTCAGGTCAAATACCGAATGGATATCTCTGACCTGATTTATTTTTCCAGGCAGAAGGAGGGCGGCATGATTTACAAGATGAATTCGGTGATTCAGACATTCCACGGACTGGAATATATTCCGCCGGCCGTATCCTGGGCGGATCTGCATGACGTGACCGGGGAGGAGTGGATGACATTTCTGAGCCAGGTGCTCTCTTATCAGGAATATGATGTGCTGATTCTGGACCTGAGCGAGCAGGTGGACGACCTGTTCCGGATTTTGAAGGAGTGTGACCGGATCTATATGCCGGTTCAGGATGACATGATCTCGCAGGCGAAGCTGAAACAGTATGATCATCTGGTTCATATGCTTGAGATGGAGGAGATCCAGGATAAAACCCTGCGGATCCATCCCCCGGTGCAGCCATTGCAGAGGGACAATGGAGGATTGACGCAGCAGCTGGTGTGGGGCGAGATGGGGAATTTTGTCCGACGGCTCCTCTGGGAGGAGGATGAGCGCGGCGCGGGCGGCAGGCCGGAATAAAGATCTGCCGGAAAATAACTCATGCATTCTGCTTCGCCTGATACGCGAAGCGCGGGTTCTAAAAGCTCGCCGCATCCTGCTATGGCTACGTTTTTAGAACATGTGCTTCACGAATTGTCTGGCAGATTCTAAGTCGGTGCGGTCCGCCGTGTGCAGGAGGAGCAGATGAGTAAGGATGAGGAAGGAGGAGCGTGATCATGGATGAGCACAGGTTTAGCAGTATGCGCAGGAAGCTTCTGGATAATCTGGAAGGGCGCAGGGAGATCCGGGATGAGGATATCTACCAGAATATTGACGATTTGATTCTGGAATCCGGGATGGAATATTATATTCGCCTTGCAGACAAGACGGATCTGAGACAGGAGCTTTTTAATTCTGTGCGCAGGCTGGACATTCTGCAGGAGCTGATTGACGATGATTCCGTTACGGAGATTATGGTAAATGGCACGGATGGGATTTATGTAGAGCGCGGGGGCAGACTGACGCTCTGGGATAAGTGCTTTTATACAAGGGAGCGGCTGGAGGATATTGCACAGCAGATTGTCGGAAAATGCAACCGCATTGTGAATGAATCCGTCCCGATTGTAGATGCAAGGCTGGAAAATGGAGCCAGGGTGAATATTGTCATGCCTCCGGTGGCGCTCAATGGGCCGGTGATTACGATCCGGCGTTTCCCGGATCAGCCGGTGCTGATGGACCAGCTCATCCGATGGGGGACGGTGACGTAGGAGGCGGTGGATTTTCTGGAAAAGCTGGTGCGGGCAGGTTACAACATTTTTATATCGGGCGGCACCGGTTCCGGCAAGACCACATTTATGAACGCGCTCTCCAACTATATCCCCAAGGATGAGCGGATTATCACGATAGAGGACAATGCGGAGCTTCAGCTGCAGGGAGTGCAGAACCTGGTGCGGATGGAGGCGCGCAATGCAAACGCGGAAGGGGAGAAGGAGATCAGCATCCGGGATCTGATCAGGTCAAGCCTTCGGATGAGGCCGGACAGGATACTGGTAGGCGAAGTGCGCGGAAGTGAGGCGATTGATCTTCTGCAGGCACTCAATACCGGACACGACGGGTCGATCAGCACCGGTCACGCAAACAGCCCCGGGGATATGCTTTCCAGGTTGGAGACGATGGTATTGATGGGCATTGAGATTCCGCTTCCCGCCGTGCGCCGGCAGATTGCGTCTGGGATTGATATTATTATACATGTTGGCAGAATGCGTGATAAGACAAGGAAGGTGCTGCAGATTCAGGAGATCCTGGGGTACGACAGCGACAGAGGAGAGATTTTGATACAGACGCTGTATGAGTTTGAGGAGGAGGCCGACGGATGCGAGGAGGTCAACGGAAAACTGCAGAAAAAAGAAGAGCTGAGGAACCGGCAGAAGCTGGAGCGCGCGGGAATCAGGCTGGAGGTGTAAGCATGAGCATACATGGGCGCAGAAAAATGCGGCGGTTTGCCAGAGATCGCCCAGAGCAAAAGACGGATTATTCCATTTATCAGTTTTCCGGGAAGGAGTGGGTCAGGTATATGGCGTTTTACGCGCTGCTGGACGGATGCGTCAGTTATCTTTTTTTTCAATCCGCCGCCGCGTTCCTGCTCCTGCTTCCCGGTGCGTTCCTGTTCTTCCGGGAGCAGAGAAAGTCTTTGCTGAATAAGCGGAAAAAAGAAATCACCCGGCAGTTTCTGGATGGGATCCAGCTGATGCTCGCAGCGCTTCAGGCGGGCTATTCGCCGGAAAATGCGCTGGGCGAGGCCTTAAAGGAGCTGCGGAAGATTTATCCGCCGGACGCCCTGATCGTAGTGGAATTTCACCGGATGGACGCCCAGATAAAGATGAGCCGCAGCCTGGAAGAGCTGATGTTGGATTTTGGGCGGAGGACGGACGTGCCGGATATTCTCAGCTTTGCGGAAGTGTTTCTGACGGCAAAGCGCACGGGCGGGGATCTGATTGAGATTATTCGGAATACCGTTTTTTGTATCCGGCAGAAACAGGAGACCGCACAGGAGATTGAGACATGCCTGGCCGGGAAGGTAATGGAACAGAATATCATGAGCGCGATACCGCTTTTGATTCTGGCATATATGAAGCTGCCCTCGCCGGGATTTCTGGACGTAATGTATGAGACGACGGCTGGGATAGCGGTAATGATCCTGTGCTTCGGCGTCTATTTGCTGGCCTATTTCTGGGGGCAGAGCATCGTGAGGATCGAGGTCTGACCTTTACGTTTTACATCTGCTGCGGGGGAACACGAAGAACGGCGCCTGAGCATCATAAGGAGAGGACAAATGCGTTCGGTGGAGATAATCGAAAGAAAAGTGCATGGCCTGGGTGTGTCTCTGGTGGAACGGCTTCGGCTGGATCAGCCGGGGAAGGGAGGCCTGAAGCTGCAGCAGGAGCTGGTTGCTTTATCAGCGGGGAATAAATCGGCGGTGAAGGATTACTATGTCAGAAAAATAATGCTTGTTCTGGCAGTTCTTGGCGCCGGCCTTGCCCTGACCCTGATCTGTTTTCTGGTGTACAGTCAGGGAAGCGGGCAGATAAAGCTCTCATCCATACTGCGGCCCGGCTATGGGGAAGGGGACAAAGAGACGGCGCTGTCGGTGCAGGTGGAAGACGAAGAGGAAGTACAGGCTCTTACGGTGACGATTCAGGAGAGAAAATATACGGACGAAGAGAAACAGACTTTTCTGAATCTGGCACTGGAGGAACTGGATACCCTCCTTCTGGGAGAAAATGAGTCGCTGGATTGTGTGCAGACCAGCCTGGTGTTCCCCGATGCTTTGCAGGATGGAGTGGTCCAGGTGAGTTGGACGACGACCCCCTACGGAGTAATCGGTTCGGATGGGAACATACTCTCGGCAGACGAGGAGGAGGGGACTCTGGTTGAAATACAGGCCACCCTGAGCTGTGACGGCCTGGAGGCGTTTTTCAGTGTTTACGCCAATATCTTCCCGCCTTCGCTGACGGGGGACGAACAGCTGCTGGCGGCAATCCGCGAGGAGGTGGCGCGTGCAGACGAGGAAAGCAGCTATGAAAGCGAGCTTACTCTGCCGACCTCGGCGGCAGGAAAAGAACTGACGTGGCTTCGGGAAACGGACAATCCGACTCTTTCTGTACTGGCGCTGACTCTGGTTCTGGCTGTCTGTGTATACCTGCAGATGGACAACCAGGTTCATAAGAAGGCGGAAGAGAGGAAAAACCAGCTGTTGATTGACTATCCGGATCTTATGTGGAAAATGACCATGCTGCTGGGGGCAGGCATGAGTATTCGAGGAGCTTTTTTAAGGATTTCGGAAGAATATGAGCGGGGACGCGCCCGGGACGGATCCAGGCCGAGGAGATATGTCTATGAGGAGGTCACGTTCACCTGCCTTGAAATGCAGAGCGGAATCGGAGAGGCGCAGGCATATGAACGATTTGGGAAGCGCTGCCAGCTGCCGGAATATATCCGCATTGGCTCCGTTCTTTCTCAGAATCTGAGAAAGGGAGCGAAAGGACTGACCGCGCTTTTGGAGTCCGAGGCGGCGTCTTCTCTGAACGACCGCAGGAGCCATGCCAGAAAAATCGGGGAGCAGGCGGGGACAAAGCTGCTTCTGCCGATGGTTCTGATGCTTGGAATTGTCCTTGCGGTGCTGATGGTACCGGCCTTTCTGTCCTTTTAATCGTTCCTGGCCGGCGCGAATGGCAAAGCAGCGGCAATGACGAAGGACTGCAGAAAATTCAGGAAAGGAGAGGCTACTTATTTTTTGTAGCGGGGAGAAAATGGACCATATCAATACTTTTTTGCATGAAGAAGATGGAATAGGCGTCGTAGAGATTATCCTGATTCTTGTCGTGCTGATCAGCCTGGTGCTGATTTTCAAGGAACAGCTTACGAGTATTGTAAATACGATATTCAGCAAAATCACAAGTCAGAGTAACAGTGTGTAAAACAACTTACTGTAGTATGAGGAAGGACTGACACAAAAAGGAGAGAGCATGAGCAGAAGAGACAGGGGCATGGACCGCCGTGTCCATGCGTATAAAGGATCAATCACCATATTTTTAAGCCTGGCCTGTATTCTGTTCCTTTCCTTGATCTGTGCGGTAACGGAATCCGCCAGAATTCAGGGCGCAAAGGCACAGTCGGCAAATATTACGGGCATGGGGACATTTTCTCTGCTGAGCGAATTTGAAACGGGGCTGTTGGAGAAATATGAGATTTTTTCGCTGGACGGAGGCTCTGGCGGAAGCTTTCAGATTCAGACAGTCAACAGCAGGTTTGAGGAATTTGTCACACTAAATGCCAATCCGAAGACGGGGTTACTGAAATCACTGGCCTTTGATCCCTGGAATCTCGCGGCAGAATCGTGTGAAATTACAGGCTATGCACTTCTGACGGATGACAAAGGGGAGGCCTTCTACCAGCAGGCGGTCTCATATATGAAAGCCAATATTGGCGTGATTGCGCTAGAGGAGCTCCTGAAGCTGGCAGAGGGCACGGATGAGATTGAAAAGAAGCAGGAGGAATATGAAACAAGCCAGGACAACAGCGACGGACAATTGTCCGATCTGGAAGACGAAAAACAGGAAAAACTGGAGGTGCTGGAGTCAGAGGCACTGGAATCAGGAGAAAGCACGGATATTTCCACAGAGACAGTGGGAAATCCGCTTACAGAGATCGCGAAGTTACGAAAGAAAAGCACGCTGGAGATCGTGACCTGGGATAAGAACATTTCCGAAAAAAGCGTTACTTTAAATTCCCAGCCGTCGAAGAGCAGCCTGCGCAAAGGGAGCCTGAGTATGGAAAGCGAACACAGCGGACTGGTGTCAGACGTCCTGTTCCGGGAATATCTGGCGCGGTTTTTTCCGAATTATGCGAGCGATGAATCGGGAGCGGCGCTGGATTATCAGCTGGAATACATTCTTGGAGGGAAAGCGACGGATGAGAACAATCTGAAATATGTGGTCAACCGGCTTCTCCTGATCCGGGAAGGGATGAATTACGCGTACAGTGTCAGCAATGGATCCATGAACTCACAGGCGGGAGCGTTGGCGACCTCGCTGACGGGTTTTCTGGGAATACCCGCGCTGACTGCCGCCACAAAGCATGCTCTGCTGCTGGCGTGGTCTTATGGAGAAAGTCTGGTGGATGTGCGGATTTTGCTGGATGGGGGGAAGGTGCCGCTTGCAAAGGATGCGGGCTCCTGGTCACTGACACTGGAAAATCTCGGAAGGGTGACAGAAGTACTCCAGTCTGGGGCAAAAGGGAAGGATGAGGGGCTTTCCTATCTGGATTACCTGAGAATTCTTCTGAACATGGGTTCCCTGTCGAATCAGAAAATGCGGGCGCTGGATCTGATACAGGCCGCCATGCGCCAGGAGGATGGGATGAGTAATTTTCAGGTGCAGAATTGTATTGTGGCGGTAGCCACGAGCGTGACATACCGTTGCGGCCAGGTGTTTTTCGGACTGCCGCAGGCAGTGATGGGAATCACAGGCTCCGACGTGACCTTTACGCAGACGGCCAGTCTGGCTTATTGAGCGATGCCGGATTGGGAAGCGCTGATCAGACGGATTAAGAAGACAAGTGGGGTGAAGAAGAGTGCTTTTGCGTCAGAAATATGGCAATGTTTCAAATGGTAAAATCATTAATTTTAGTTTGCAGGGTTTACATAAACGGTACCTGGAACTATCAAAAATCGAAGTCGGGAGAAAGGAGGATGTTCTTCCCAAAGCGAATCGGTATCTAAAATGTTTAAAAGGCGTAAAAACACTCCTTTTTGCCCCGCTTAAAGCCTCGCTTACCGTGGAAGCCGCTCTTGTTCTGCCAATGTTTCTTTTTTGCATGATTGCCGCGCTGCAGTATTGCAGGGTGATGGAAACGGCGGTTCAGTTTGGAACGGCTCTCTCGGAAACGGGAAAGACTATGGCTGTAGCTGCCTATGCGACAACCTATATTGGTGAGACCGGGACGGGGGCGGAGCTGGCGGCGAGCACCCTTTCCCTGGTATACGCTCAGAACAGCGTGACCGGCCAGGTATCCGATACGTCGAGTGTGAAAAATGTCAATATGGCTCTTTCCGCGCTGATGCAGGAGGATGAGATGATTGACCTGGTGCTGACGTATCAGATCCGTACGCCTGTTGGCATTGTAAATTTGCCTGGCAGCTTTTTTATCCAGCGTTCGAGTGTACGGGCGTGGGTTGGGCGGTCATCGGAGGAGAGCAGTGAGGAAGAGACCGGGGACGAGGATGACGAGTATGTTTATGTGACCGCCACGGGGACGGTATATCACAGAGACGCGGAATGCACGTATCTGAAGCCATCGGTATTTACCATAGACAGTGCGACGCTCGCAAAGCTTCGGAACAACAGTGGAGAAATTTATTATGCCTGTGAGCTGTGCGGCGCCGAGGCGGGGGCGATTGTATATGCCACGACAGAAGGAAACCGGTATCACAGCTCGCTTTCCTGCAGCGCTCTGAAAAGGACGGTCACGCAGGTGAAACTATCCGAGGTGGGAGACCTGCATGCCTGCTCCAAGTGCGGATAGTGGGGGAGTGATCAGTGGCTGGTGATTGGCCGCTGATGATGAATGGTCAGCAGGGATGGCGGCATATGGGGCATAGCGGCTGGCGGGGTAACATCTGGTATCGAAGAGCGACAGGGAGGGTCTTACATCATGAGTCAATATGTTCTGACAGGGACAGTGCTGCTCGTCTGCGTTTATACGGATATCCGATACCGGAAAATTTATAAATGGGTGATTATCGCGCATCTGGCTGCATCCATGATTTTGCGCCTGGTGATGAGGGACGGTCTTTCCGGCTCCATTTTCACAGGAACCGTGCCGGGGCTGCTCTGTCTGGCGCTCTCGTTTGGAACGGGGCAGGCGATCGGATATGGGGACGCGCTTCTGATACTGTCGTGCGGGTTTTCCATTGGGCTGCAGCAGGGACTGGCTGTTTTGTACACGGCATTTTTGTGTGCCGGAGTATGGGCGGCCGGATTGCTTCTTTTTCGGAGAGGAAAACGGAAGACGGAAATTCCCTTCGCACCTTTTATGCTGGCGGGTGCTGTGATTTACGGACTGGGGGCGATGACATGAGGAGAAGGGGCGCGAGGCTGCGCTCATTGCAAGCAGCGGGCACATGGAAGGGCAGCTATACGGTAGAGGCTGCGCTGGTCGTATCTATCACATTTTTCGTGCTGGCTTCTCTGGTGATTGCGACATTTTACGTACATGACCGTGCCGTATTTCAGAGCATGGTATGTGAAATCGCGTCAGCAGGAAGCGGTTACGCGACGGAGAGTGAGCGGTCGAGTGCGGTATCGACAGCACAGGCGCAGGTGACCGCATCCAGATTTCTGGGAAGTAAAGAAGTCTCAGGGAGTGCTTCTGCCGGAGAAAAGGAAGTAACAGCAAGCTGGAGCGCGGCGTATCCGGTTCCTGGCTTTGCCATGCAGTATCTGGCTGGCGGCGAGTTGCTGATTGAGGCATCCTGGAGCTGTAAGGTAGCGGATCCCACGGATACGATACGGCTGATCAGGGGCGCCGGAGAATTGATTACCGGAGGAGACGATTGAGGTGAAAACAGAATATAAGAGAGATCTTCAAAACAATTACCTGGTTTTGGAAGTGGCGGAGATGGACGAGGAGGAGGGATATGGGCTGCGGATGGCCGAACAGAATCAGGTGAAAGGCCTTTTGCCGATGCATGAGTCAAAGCGGGATGGAAAATTATATCTGCATTATGAGATAACGTCCCGACAGACCCTGGAGAGCATGTATGAAAAAAAGGTTATGAGTTATCAGGATATCCTCTCTATCCTTTCCGGGATACACGACACGCTGGAAGACATGCGAAAATATCTGCTTTCTCCTCAAAAGCTTTTATTTGCGCCGGAATTAATCTACGTCCTCCCGGAAAGAGGCGGGCTGCTGCTGTGTTATTATGCGAAGGAGGACGAATATCCGATCACGATGCTTGCTGAGTTTATATTGAAGCGCCTTGATCACAGGGACCGTCAGGCGGTCACGTTGGGATACGGATTTTTTCAGCAGGCAAATGGCGCTAATTTCAGCCTGGCAAACGCGCTCAAAGAAATCCTTTCCGTCTCAGGTGAGGCTGGCAGGGCAGCGGCAGCACACAGGGCTGATGGTGCGCCGGCGGGCGGAAATGTGAAAACGACGCTTTCGCGCAGAGATTATGGAAATGGAAAAGGAAAAGGGGAATTTTCTGGCGGGAGAACAGGAAATAGTAAGGGGGAGTATCCGGGCGGGGTCTATGGAAATGTCAGAGCGGACACTCCAAACGGGGGTTATGGAAATGTCAGAGAGGACGTTCCGAATGGAGTTTATGGGAATGTTGGGACGGATGTTTTGAATGGGGTTTATGGAAATGCCGGGGTAAAGGCTCCGAACGGAGGTTATGGAAATGTCGGAGCGGACATTCCAGGTGTGGGATATGGGAATGCCCGGGCAGACGTTTCGAATGGGAGTTATGGAAATGTCGGGGTGAACGCTCCAAACGGGGGATATGGGAATGCCAGAACGGGTGCTCCGAATGGGGGATATGGGAATGTCAGAACGGAAACCCGGAAAAGGGGTTACGGAGGCGACAGGATTCCGGGCGAATCCGTGATTCAGGCAGACGACATCGCGGTAAAAGGCAGAAGACAAAAAAGGAAGGCAGACAGGCCGGATCTGGCGGATCGCCTGTTTGCAAAGATTCATCCGGCTGTTTTGCTGACGTTTCTGGCTCTTATGATTGTGTTGGAGCTTGTGATTGCTTTGGATATGCTTGGACTGACAGAAGCGGGCGGGTGCTTTTTTTTGACTGCGGCCGTGGAGGGCCTGCTTAACCGCAGGCTGTTGAGGAAGAAAACGCAGGATTCCCGGAGCCTGGAGGATGAAGAGGAGGAAGAGAATGAAGAATACGAGAGACTCATCCGGGAAGCTTATCGGCAGGAGAACCGCGCGGAGCCGGAGCCAGTGGAAGAGACCGTTTACCTGCCTTCGGAGGAGAGAGAAGAAAGGCTGCGTCTGATCTGGAGCAGACGAAAGACCATGGAGGAAGATGGCCAGGAGATGCCGGACATTTATCCGGGAGAGGATCCGCTCTATATAGGAAAAATAAAGGGAGAGGCGGATGTCATTCTGCATTCCGCTACTGTGAGCAGAATGCACGCGAGAATCCAGATCCGGGAAGGAAAATGTTACCTGAAAGATATGAACAGCAAAAACGGAACCTTTGTAAACGGACAAAGGCTCGCTTTGCAGGAAGAACAGGAGATCAAACAGGACGACACGGTTTCCTTTTCCGATGTCGAGTATCGAGTGGTAAAAGACTGACACGGAAGCCGGGCGGACGGTACCTGGGAGCTTAAGGTGCTTAAAAATGATTTCTTGCGCAAAATGACAAAATTTTGGTTCCGGCTTGTCCGGATCAGGAACTTAAGAACAGTTTCTTGCGCAAAATGGCAAAATTCTGGCTCAGTAACGATCCGGCTGCGGCGGATTGGCGTGTACGCGGAACCAGTAGGTGTACAGGTCTTCGAAGCCAAGAGAGGAATAGAGGCTTTTGGCATAGGCATTTCCCTGCACGACCTGTAAATATGCGTGATCCGCGCCTTTCTTCTGTGCCTCTGTCAGGATCGTGCTGCAGATCGCGCGTGCGAAGCTTTTGTGGCGGCAGCTGGCGTCGACATAGATAGCGTACAATCCCACATGTCCCCTGTCAAGAATACCAAGACCTGACGCAACCATGCGCCCGTCTATTTCGATGCTGGCCACGATCGTTTCTTTTGGAATTGCCTTAAACATAGAAGGAACAATACGGCGAAGCGCCGGATTGGTAGTGCCGTTCAGCCGGAACAGGGAAGTAATCCATTCATCTGTGATCCGATCCTGCAGCAGTACGATGGTATCCTCCGGGTATACGACAAAAGAAGGAAGCCCGGAGTTCCTTCCAAAGTATTCATATTCAGCAGAGGCGGCAGGCCATGCGTGAAAATGGTTGTATTCCATCGTCATCACTTCCGTCGTATGCTGGATTTCATACCCCTTCTGGGCAAGAAGCGCGTCGAAGGAGGGATCGAGCAGAGGGCTGATTTTGAAAATAGAAGGAGTGTGATAATTCTGATATATTTTTTCGCAGTATCTGATTTTTTCTTCTACCGGAATTAAAGATGCCCCTACCTGCGTGACGCTGTTCGTGCGGTGGGTATAGTTGTGCGAAAAACGGATCAGCCATCCATCGTAAAGCTCCATTTTGTGGGACGGCCATGCGTTCAGCGAAATCTCTTCGATCAGCCTGATGTATGCGATGTCACTCATAATATGCTCCTGTTGTCTGCCAGACCGATGACACGAATGCCGCGGGGGCTGCCGATATCCAGACCGAGGATACGGATGCCATGGCTGCTGTCTGGATTCAAATCGGCGATTCGAATGCAGAGTGGCTGGTGACATATCACGCACCGGCTGCCGGGTCTGGAACAAAAAAAGTTCTCCTGTGTAGGTTTGGATAGTGTAACATAAAATTCTGGTCTGGTGCAATATAAAAATGCAGTAAATATAGTAACCGTAACGAATGGCTGTTACAGGTCACACCCTGACCAAATTTACGTTGTTTTTGCCGTTACAGGTGTGACCTGTAACGGCATCCGGCCAATTAAAATCGCTTCGCGATGGGCCGGATGCTTGCAGCCTCTACGCTTTTGCCCCTCGCCGGGTGGCATCCCACACTTCGTGCGGGATAAGCCCTGACCACGCAGCAAGTGCGTGGTCGGGTTGTGAACAGTAACGAATGGCTACATAAAATGAAAATAAGGCTCAGAGCTTCCTGGGCGTCCGGCATAAAAGGATATGATATAAATTCCGACAGGTGAGTCGTCGGGTCTTGACGTCCCCGGAGAAAACATGGTATTCTGTTCGTACATATTCTTCGGACGGCAAGGCTCGCGAGATATCAGGGTGGTGGGGAAAAGATGCAGGAAGCGCTGGATTTTTTCAGGTCGAGGCAGCCGGTAAACCTGGCGGTTGTTTTGACAAATATTGTGGTTTTCATAGTTCTCAGTATTATGGGTGATACCGAGGATGGGTATTTCATGGTAACACACGGAGCGAATTACGCCCCCTATGTGGTGGAGTACGGAGAATATTACCGGCTGCTTACCTGTATGTTTATGCATTTTGGGATTCAGCATTTGTTTAACAATATGCTGGTGCTGATCTTCCTCGGCGATGAGGTGGAAAGGCTGGGGGGCAAGCTGTGCTACCTTGTCATCTATATTCTGGGCGGTATTGCCGGGAATATTGTCTCGGTGGTTTATGACCTGCATACGGGGTTCTTCAGTGTTTCCGCCGGAGCCTCGGGCGCAGTCTTTTCCGTGATCGGCGCCCTGCTGGCCGTAGTTCTTCTGAACCGCGGGAAAATCCCCAGGTACACAAAGCAGAGAATGTTTTTAATGGCTTCCCTGTCCGTGCTGCAGGGGCTGACAGCAACCGGAGTGGACAACTGCGCCCACATTGGGGGATTGATTTTCGGATTTTTACTGGCGATGCTGTTCCATGGAAGACTGACATTCAAGACAAAAGATTCAGTTGACAATTTCCCGCATTCTCCTTAATATATAAAATATAGTATGCGCAGATGCCTGGAAACACAAGTATCTGTGTTCACGCGGTTCAGCCGGCGTCTGTACCGCAGCAGCAAATAGAAAGAAGGGATTATTTTGGACGATAACTGTATTTTCTGCAAAATTGCAAGGGGAGAAATACCATCGGCCACCTTGTATGAGGATGAAGATTTGCGTGTAATACTGGATTTGGGACCGGCATCAAAGGGGCACGCGCTGGTCATCCCGAAGAGCCATGCCGCGAATCTGTTTGAATTGCCGGACGAGACCGCCCAGAAGGCGATCGTGGCGGCGAAGAAGGTTGGAACACGGCTGAAAGAAGGACTTCATGCGGACGGATTAAATCTGGTTCAGAACAACGGCGCGACGGCTGGTCAGACCGTAGACCATTTTCATATCCATTTGATTCCGCGCTATGAGAATGATACTGTGAACGTGAAATGGCAGCCTGGAGTACTGGGCGAGGCAGATAAAGAGGAGGTTCTGAAATTATTCCTTTAGAGTTTACTGAATTAATAAGGGAATAATGATGAAAAATGAAAGATTTGAGGGGGCATATAGGAAATTCAGAAAGCTGATTATACGCTATGTTGAGAAAAAGACGTCGGATCATCAGTTTGCGGAGGAAATTTCGCACCGTGTTTTTTGTGAGTTCTTTATACACATGGGTCATATAGATCCTGCTGCGGAGAAGGTATGGCTGATGCGCTGTACAAAGCGAGCAGTGATTGATTACCTGAGGAGAAAACAGCATTGTATGGAGAGCCTTAGCGCAGATATCTTTTCGGATTCGGAGTATGATGGGGCTGAGTTCTTTATAGCGTGGGAAGGTCTGGTATCTTTGGAGAGCAGATTCGCGCAGCGGGAACTGATTGTGCACATCTTTCGGGATCTGGAGCAGGTAAATACGCGGTGGTATGAAGTGGCCATACTGTGTTTTGTGTTGGAGCGTTCCTATGCAGAGGCGGCGGAGTACCTGAAGGTACCGGTTGATGTGGTACGCGGAAGGATCCGCAGGGCGAGGGTTTATATCCGTGCGAATTTCTACGATGAATTTTTAAGTGTGATAGAGTAAGGAATGCGGCAGCGAATGGCTGATTGGCTTGCTGTTTGCTGCCATCCGGCGCGGCCGGCCGCATGGAAAAAGGCCGCTTTTGCGGTTTGCGGCCGGTTGGCGCGGGGGTAAAAGAAAGGGATCAGCTAAAGGGAGGCCTGCACGGTCTCCTCGATCATAGCAGTTATTTTTGCAATAGCATCGCTGGCTGCACTATGTTCCATAGCGTGGACATAGCTCTGGCGATTTTGATAGAGCTGCGTTATTTTGGAAAGCAGAAGCTCCGGCGTGATGGTATCTTCCATCAGGACTTCGCTGAACCCCTGTTTTTCAAAAGAACGCGCATTTAAAATCTGATCCCCGCGGCTCGACGCGGCCGGGAGCGGGATCAGGAGGTTCGGCTTGCGCAGATCAAGAAGCTCGCAGATCGCGTTCGCGCCTGCTCTGGAAACAACGACATCGGCGAGTGCGAACAGGTCGGGCAGCTCTTCCTTAATATATTCAAACTGGGCATATCCTGCGGTATGGCACAGATTTTCATCCAGATTGCCTTTGCCGCAAAGATGGACGACCTGAAAGCTTTTTAACAGTTCAGGAAGAATTCCCCGGATTGCCTGGTTGACGGCTACGGAGCCAAGACTGCCGCCGATGACAAGCAGCACAGGCTTATCAGCGGTAAATCCGCAGAATTTCATGCCCAAGTGGCGGTTCCCGCCGTGCAGCTCCTGGCGGATGGGAGAACCGGTGACGACCGCTTTTCCTTCTGGAAGGCTTGAAAGCGTTTCCGGGAAATTGCAGCATACCTTTGTCGCGGCTGAAAGGGAGAGCTTGTTTGCCAGCCCGGGCGTCATGTCGGATTCATGAATGATGACAGGGATGTGAAGGCTTTTGGCTGCCTGCACGACAGGAACGGCTACAAAACCTCCTTTGGAAAAAATAATATTCGGCTGAAGATTTTTTAATATTTTTTTTGCCTCAAAATAGCCCTTCATAACACGAAAGGGATCTGAAAAGTTTTTGAGATCGAAGTATCGGCGCAGCTTTCCGGACGAAATGCCGGAATAGGGGATGCCAAGCTCCTCGATCAGATTTTTTTCGATGCCATCGTAGGAACCGATATAGTGGATGTCATATCCGAGTTCCCGAAGACGCGGAACGAGGGCAATATTGGGTGTAACATGACCGGCAGTACCGCCGCCGGTGAGGACGATCTTTTTCATGCGATTCCTCCAGTCTGAAAAATGGTCACACCTGCAGAGGCTGAAGCAAGGCAAATGGGGTCGGAGTGTGACCAGGAACAACAGTTTTTTTGTTTACAGTTTACCTCCGATCATGAAAATGTCAAGAGAAGAGTCGCATTTACTGTTTGCACCCGGATCGTGTATCCAGCTGTGCGGCCTGGGCGAAAACTTATAGCGGGCCGCATTTGTTGTTCTTTATGCGGACGGACAGGGCGGCGACGCTCAGAGAAAAATCGGTGAATAAGGAGGGCCGGGAATGTTCCGGGAGACCGCCGCATAATTATTCGACTGCAAAAGATACAGTTCGCCATGTGAGGCGACGAGAAGGAACCTGTTGACAAACTCAGGTACCAGGAGGCTTTGTGCATACTATTGACGCGGGGAGCGCAGGGCGCTTATCCCATCTGGAGGATGAGGAGGCCATGCGGCAGGCGAATGCGATCAGACACGTTTTCGCCCCTCTGCATAAAAAGCGGTCGCTCTGCCGGGAAAAGGCCGCTTTTCTGCAACTTGTGTAAAAAGAAAGTAAAAATGAAATGGTTTGAAGGGACGGCTGCATGAAGAACGATTATAAAAAGAAAGTAGTATATTCAGAATCCCGGAGAAGAACATGGCTGCGTCTGGTGCAAAGGGTCGCGTGTATCTGCGTGTTTTTCCTGTGCGGGCTTTTGTGCGCGGCTCTGCTGACAAGGAGCGGAGTGGTATCGCGGGTGAAGTATGAGCTGACCGGCAGCGAGGAGACCTGGGAGGAAGCGGCGCTTGCAGAGGGCTATGCTTCTTCTGTGGAGGAGTATTATTATGACAATATGTCGGAGGATCTGCACGAGGCATACAGGGAGATTTATGTACACCTGATGCGTAATGAGGATTCCGGTGATTTTTTGACCTCCATTTCGGTAGAGGACTTCTGGCAGACGTATTACGCGGTTCTGGCGGATCATCCTGAAATATTCTGGACGGATACGAGCGCACAGGTGGAGGAGTCAAGTCTGACGGGTACGGTGGTTTCGTACTCTTTTGATGTGACGGTGGCGGCAGAGGACCGGGATGCAATTCGTTTAGAGCTCGAAGCGGCTGCTGACGCATGCATCGTGCAGATTCCTTCGGATGCGACAGATTACGAGAAAATCAAGTATGTCTATGAATACATAATAGATACGACGGATTATGACCTTAACAGCGAAGATTCCCAGAATGTCCAGAGCGCGCTGCTCTATCATTCATCTGTGTGCGCCGGCTATTCGCGGGCATTCCAGTATATTCTTCACCGGATGGGACTTTTTTGTACGTATATTACAGGCACCATCGTTGGGGGCGGGGACCATGGATGGAATATGGTGCGGATTGCTGAAGAAACGCAGGCAGACGAGACGCTCGCCGGCGTGCCGTCCGTTTCCGCCGAAGAGTACTACTATTATGTGGATGTCACCTGGGGGGATCCGGTATTTGCGGTGAGTATGGATGGCTACGGCTCAGAAAGTACGATCAGTTATAATTATCTGTGCTGTACTCAGCAGGACTTGTTTAAAACACATGTGCCGGGGGATTCGATCGCGCTGCCGGAGTGCACGTCGGATGCGTATGATTATTATAAGCTGAACAATATGTATTATGAGAGCTTTGACCGGGATGTGATTTATCAGGCACTGATGGAATCCGTCCAGGCGAATGACTCGCGCATTATGATGAAATTCGGGAGTGAGGGCGCATATCAGGAGGCGCAGTCAGCACTTTTTGATGGGGATCTGCTAAATGACGCGGGACAGTATCTCATGCAGCAAAATGGTGAGAACAGCTGGAGCTATCGATATCATACGGATGATAACTTTTATCTGATTACAGTCTACTGGTGAGATTATTTCGCTGCCTGCGGGACGTGCGCGGCATGGCTGTGAAGAACTGCCGCAGGCCTTTCGCCGCCGGAGGGGTTTCGCTGCCGGCGAAGCCGGCACTGCGGCAAAAAAGTGTGCTTTTTGAAATTTTATAAATTTGCGCGCGTGTGCGAAGCACACCTTTTATGACTGCTGCAGTGCCTGCTTTAATGCCTGTGCGAGCTGATCCGGACAGGACGTGGACTTGAAGCCGCAACGGATGCCTTCGAGGCGGTTGATTGCGTCGGAAGCCTTCATTCCTTCTACGAGCCGGGCTACGCCCTGCGTGTTGCCGGAGCAGCCGCCGACAAACTCCACGTGTTTGATGGTGTCGCCGTCCATGTCGATGTGGATGGATCTGGAACAGACGCCCTTTGGTTTGTAATCCATAATACAGCCTCCTTTCTTTGCCAAGTATATCGTTTTTCTGGAAATTATGCAAGGCAAAAAAGTGTTCTGGCAAAAACAATATGGAGGACGAAAGAACTGGGCGAATAACATGTTCTGAATGCAATTCGGTTTAGACGACTGCAAATGGTTCAGGCGTGCAGCTTAATATATGACATTAGAGTCCTGTGATAAAAAATAGGAAAGGGGACGGAGAACATGCAAAAAATCGGAATTATCGGGGCGATGGAAATTGAGGTGGAACGGCTGAAGGCGGACATGACGGTTCGGCGTGAGATTACAAAGGCACGGATGGTCTTTTGCGAAGGAGAGCTTTCCGGGATGCCGGTGGTCGTAGTGCGCAGCGGAATCGGAAAGGTGAACGCGGCTGTGTGTGCGCAGATTCTGACGGACGAGTTTGGAGCGGACTGCATAATGAACACCGGCGTTGCCGGGTCACTGGACGCCAGGATTGATATCGGGGATATTGTGATCTCGAAGGATGTCCTGCACCACGATATGGATGCGGTAAATTTCGGCTATCCCCTGGGGCAGATTCCCCAGATGGAGGTGTTTTCCTTTGAGGCGGATGCCGCTCTTGCGTCTCTGGCGGAAGAAGTATGCCGCGAGGTGAATCCGGATATCGCGGTTTACCATGGGCGGATTGCCAGCGGAGACCAGTTTATCGCGGATAAGGCGGCGAAGGAGCGGATCATCTCCTGCTTTGGCGGAAGCTGTACGGAGATGGAGGGGGCGGCGATTGCACAGACGTCGTACCTGAATGGAATTCCGTTTGTGATCCTGCGGGCGATTTCGGATAAGGCAGATGACAGCGCGTCGATGGACTATCCTGCATTTGAACGTGAGGCGGCGCAGCACTGCGTACGCCTGGTCGAAGGGCTGCTTGCAAGACTGGCGAAGAAACAATAACCGGATGCAGCTATTCAGGCGGTACCTGGACAGTTAGAACCGGATAATGATTTTATACCCCTTTTTGAACTTCAAAATAGATTCCATGGAGAAAAAGTCGAACGATTTTGCTTTGCAAACTCGATTTTTACGGCTATAATGGCGGCACCTGGGCAAAAGCAGCGAATGGCGCCTTCGCGGATGGCCAAGCCATCCATCCCACGTGCGCAGTCAGGCTGCGCGGGCACGAAGCCGGCTTTCAGATTCCCTGTGTGAATCGGTGTGAATCGGAGCATGGTGTGCCTCATCTGGGATTGCCGCGCCCGGTGGGTTCATGAAAAGAGAAAGCGGGCGGCCGTCAGGCCGATGATACAGACGCTTTCCCGGAATTTCCATAAAAGGGGGAACGGTTATGCTGCGGTTCATCATGGAAAAGAACATTTTGCTGTATGTACTTGCGGCGGCCTGCGCTATTGGCGTGGTCAGCCAGATGATTCTGAGACAGATTTACGAGGGATTATTGAAGAACACGAGGAATACCGGGGAGCCGGAGGGACGTTTTTTGCAGCAATTGCGGCAGAGATTTCAATATTGCGGACATTTGAACGGCCAGGTTGGCGATGTGCAGGCCTTGATCCAGAAGAGCCTGCTTGAGCACCGCGTTGCGGGTATCAGCCTGCATGGATTCTGGCGGATGGGGCTTGGATGCCTTGCGGTGAGCCTGCTCTGTGCCATGGCCGGAACCATGGTGCGTCTGCAGGGAGGTGCGTCTGCCGTGGCCGGAAATGCATATTTCTGGCTGGGCGCGGGGGCGGTTGTTCTGACTGCGCTCGCCTACGGCGTCGCAGATGCCGGATACCGCAGCCGGGCTCTGGAAATCTGCCTGAGAGATTATCTGGAAAATAGCGGCGTATCCTGCCGCGAGGAAAAAGAAGACAGCCTGGAACCGGAGTATGAAGTGGCTGTGGGAGGGACGCAGACGGCGTCTGTCTGGGAAGGCCGCCGGGCAAAGCGCCGCGCGAAGGCAGAGACTGCCGCCTCGCGGGTTCGGCCAAAGAAGGGAGAGGAAGACTCTGCGGAGCCTGTGCGTTCACAAAGGGAGGGGCGTTCGCAAAAGGACAGGAATGAGATCCGGGAGAGCCTTTCACGTGTAAAAACAGGAATGCGGGAGAGTGCTGCCTCCGATGCGGATGCACCCGGAAGCGGGCGAGGAGCCGAGCTTCTGCGCGGAATGGATCCGAAAGAACAGGAACAGCTCATCCGGGAGGTTTTAAGTGAATTTCTTTCCCAGGGTTGTTTCATGAAGAAATTTTAAAATTGAAAAAACGTAGATTTTATC
>JAJQBS010000038.1 GCA_021203145.1 Lachnospiraceae bacterium
GGAATCGAACCCCTGTTTCCGCCGTGAGAGGGCGGCGTCTTAACCGCTTGACCAAGGAACCATGCTTCAACATTATAACCCGGCTTTTTAAAAATTGCAAGCACTTTTTTGAAATTTCCAAAAATTTTTTCTCCGCAAATTTTTCCCCTGGATATTTTGCATTACTGCAGGTTACACTACCCCGGATGTGGCCTGTACTCACGTGGATGAAATATTTTTCTTAAAATAAAAGGAACAGTTGCAAGAAATGTTCATTCGGTGCTATACTAAGGAATCATGTACAGCGGTATAGTCCAGGTTGGGTGAAAAAGATTGAAAAGACGAATTGAGCAATTATTGAATGGAATATTTGAATATGAACCGGAGCATGTAGTCATCAGGCCGGAGCTGCTTGAGATGAAAGGTGCGCCCGGCGCGCTGCTGCACGGGAAGTTTTTTGTCGAAGGCGCGGCCGGACAGCGTGTGCATGGCTATCTGTACCCGTCTGACGCCAGGATGATCTGCGAGCCTTCGGAGTTTCATGGCATTACAAATGAGATACACTATCAGTTTGACTGCAGCGGACTGCAGGTAAGGCAGCCTTCCAAAACCGCGGCCAGTGAGTCTGGAAGACAGTCCGAACCGGCCGCAGCCGGTGAATCGGGAAGGCAGGCCAATCTGACGGTGACCGGCGGCGAGTCGGTAGGGCAGGCCAATTCGGCCGCGACCGGCGGGTCTGGAGTGCAGGCCAATTCGGCCGCGACCGATGAGTCCGGAGTGCAGGCTGCCTCAGTTATGGCTGGCGGGTCTGGAGTGCAGGCTGATTCTGCTGCGATTGGTGAGCCCGGAGTACAGGCTGATTCTGCTGCGAACGGCGAGTCCGGAGTGCAGGCTGATTCAGCCGCGGCCGGTGAGTCCGCAAGACAGATCAATGCATCTACGCAGGCGGAAGCCTGCGCTGACAATTGCATCCGCGGGGCGATCTCGCTGTGCTGCGACTGCGGAGAGTTTGAGATTCCCTATGTCGTATATCCGGAAATGGGGCAGGCGGCGGAAGAGCTTCCATTTTCGACCCTGGAGGAGTTTGTGCAATTGGCCAGGGCGGATTATCAGCGGGCGTACCGTTATTTCCTCCGCTCTGATTTTCGCACGCTTCTGAAGGGCATGCCGGACATTCTCGCTCTTTATGAGGGGCTGCGGCTCCCGGATGTGAGTTACCGCAGTATGGAGGAGTTCCTCGTCGCGTCCGGACAGAAGACGGCTCTTACGATTTTGGCTGGCGCCGCTGACACGCCGGCACCGGATTCGGAGCCGCAGCAGGAGTCGGAGACCCTCGAGCTGGATTACGGGGAATTGTCAGAGCCGGTGCGGGAGACGGTCCGGCTTAGAAAGAATACCTGGGGTTTCCTGGCTGTCTCGGTGGAGTCAGACGCACTTTTTGTGCGTCCGGAGCGGAAGATTTTTTCAACGGATGATTTTGCGGGCAGCACCTTCGATCTGAACCTGGTGCTGGATACGAACCTGATGCACGCGGGCAATAATTATGCAAGACTGACGGTAAAGGCCGGACGGCAGACGATCCGGGTTCTGGTGACTGCGCGGAAAAAGCCCCAGTGGACCCGCGACCGCCAGGCACATATTCAGAAGATCATGACAAAGAAGCTGGAGAATCTCTACGTAGATTTTCGGCTTCAAAAGACGGACATGCCGACCTGGATCGAGCACTCCGTCAGTGTGATTAACAGCTATAAGAGGGCGGGCGGGGATGATCCATTCGCGGATCTGTTTCTGGTGCAGATGTATTACGCCGACGACCGAAAGCACAAGGCAAGCCGGCTTCTGGAGCAGGTCGAGGCGCAGAAGCAGCGTCTGGATACGCCGGAGCGATATTGCTTTTATCTTTATATTACGACCTTTTTTTACCAGGAGGCGTCCTACGTGGACCGTGTGGAGGAAGAGGTGTGCAAACAGTTTTATCGCAGGCAGGAGAGCTGGCAGCTGCAGTGGATCCTTCTGTACCTTCAGGAGAAGTATCTGAACAATCCTGACGCGCGGTACGAGGCGGTCGCAGAGCAGTTTGTAAGCGGCTGCCGCAGCAGGATTTTATATGTGGAGGCATGGCAGGTATTGAAGGAGAATCCGTTCCTGCTGCGCCACATCGGGGAGTTCGAGCTGCATCTGCTGCATTTTGCGGATCAGGAAAAGGTACTGACTGCGGAGATTCTCCGGCAGGTGGCCAACCTCTCCATGCACCATACAGCGTTTGATGTCAGGCTCTATCAGGCTCTGGCGAACGGCTGGAGGCTGTATCCTTCGGACGATCTGGTGCGCGCCATCTGCCAGATCCTGATCAGCGGAGACAGGAAGGAAACGCAGTACTTTGAATGGTATGAGCGGGGAGTGAAGGCCGGACTGCGCATGAATGGGCTTTACGAAGCCTATCTGCAGACGATGGGCGCCATGGAGTTCAGGGATCTCCCGCAGATCATCCGTATGTACTTTTCATATGATACATCTCTGGACTTTTCCAGACGGGCCGCGCTCTATCGAAGCATTTATGAAAACCGGGAGAGGGAGCCGCAGACCTGGGTCAGTATGCGCGCCTCAATGGAGCGTTTTGTGGCGGAACAGCTGGAGTCCGGGCATATTACGGAAGACCTGGCGGTGCTGTACAGTGGCTTTCTCCGGGAATCCATGATTACGCCGTCCCTTGCCGGGAAGCTGATCAAGCTTTTATTTACATATGAAATCGTTTATGACCAGAATGACATGGATATCAGGCAGATTGTCCTGCATTCCGTACGTATGCAGCAGGACTATGCGGTAAATCTAAAAAAGGGGCGCGCACAGATACGGATTTACGATCCGGATGCGGCTCTTTTCGCAGTGGACGCCGCAGGCAGCCGCCATGAAGCGCATTCCCTTTGCCGGATCAGGCGTCTGTTTGAGGACGAACGGCTGCTTGCCTGGTGCTCGAAGAAGGCGCCGGATTATCCGGGGCTGGTGATTTTCCTCTGTGCGCAGAGCATAAAATCGTCTCTGATGAATGAAAGACTGCCCCCTTATTTCCGAGCAGGCTGCGGCCTGTATGAAATATCGGACAGCTTCCGGGACGAGCTTCGCTCCTGTGTGCTCGACTATTATCTGGCGCATCCGCGCGATGAGTCACTCCCGGAATTTCTTGACGGAGTTCTGGAAGGAAGCCAGGCACGTCGCGGGACTTCTTCATCGGCTGGCGGGGCATCCCGCCGCGGCGCGTCGATCTCTTTGGAATCAGCCGCCGGGGAGGACGAAAACGCTCCGACAGCGGGCAGAACCCGCCGCAGCTCGTCGATATCCATGGAATTAGCCGCCGGGGAGGATGAAAACGCTCCGACAGTGGGCAGAACGCGCCGCAGTCCATCAGCATCCCTGGAAGCGGAAGCCGGTGAAGGCGCGGCTTCATCGCTCCAGGTAAGAACCCGCCGCGGCTTGTCCGTATTGACTGGAGGGGCTTCCCGCCGCGGATCCTCAGCGCTGACAGGGAGGACTCCCCGCCGGGACGAGACTGTCCTGGCGAAATCTTCTGCGCGCAGGAACAGCATGCAGGATTTTGCCAGCGTGAATAAGACGGCAATGATCATCCTGCTCGCCGAAGACGGCAGATGCGCGGAAGCCTTTGCGCTGCTGGATGAGTTTGGGTCAGAGGATATCCCGCTGATTCAGTTGGTTCGGATTACGAGCCGCATGGTTCTGGAGCTGGAGTTTGAAGAAAATACCATGCTGCTTTCCCTTTGCCACCAGTGCTTCGCAAAGGGAAAATATGACGACAAGCTGCTCCGCTATCTGCTGCTTTATTATGAGGGGCCGACGGAGGACATGAAACAGCTCTGGAACGCCGCCTGCGAGTTTGGCCTGGACACCATGCAGCTTGAGGAAAAAATCCTCATGATGATGCTTTTTACCAGGACGGGAACGCAGGGCTCCGAGCCGATTTTTGAGGCATACTTGAAAAAAATGGGACGGAAGAAGCTCTGCAGGGCCTATGTAAATCTGAAGTCCTATGAATATTTTGTTAAAGGGCTTCCGGTAGCAGAGCCGGTTTTCTCCTTTATAGAAAAGGACTATCGGCGCTTTAGCGGGACGGACCGACTTTCCGAGCAGGAGCAGGTCTGCCGCTTTGCTCTTCTGGACTATTACGCGCGCGCGGCGTCGCTGACGAAAACACAGCGCGTATATGCGGCGGAGCTGCTGGAGGAGTTTCAGACAAAGGGCATGCGTTTCGCATTTTTTAAGCGTTTTGATGAAGAATTGCTGCGCCCGTGGCAGCTGCAGGGGCATGTGTTTGCGGAATATGCCGGCGATCCGAAAAGCACCGTCCATATCCTTTACCGGTATAAAACGGAGGATACGCCGGGGGCAGATGAGGCAGACTATATCAGGGAAGCCGTGCCAAACTGCTTTGAGGGTATTTTTGTGAAAGAATTTATCCTGTTTGCTGATGAAGAAATCGAATGCTTCTTTGAGGAGGAGCCCGGCGCGGATGCACACGGCGCTCATCAGGGAAGCATGAAAAAAGAAACCTGGACGATACGCTCAGGCAAACGGACACTGCGCCCGGATCAGGATGACCCGGATTCGGGCATGTATGGGCTGCTGAACCATCTCTGCCGCGCCGAAAAGGAAGGAAACGAAGAGGAAGCGCGCGAGACGCTGGATACCTGGCTCACGCTCGAATATCTTGCGAAAGAAATATTTACATTAGTATAGGTGGATATTTATGATACAGGCGACAAATGAACTGATCCTGGGGATTGATCTGAACCCGGGCTATACACAGGTGACCTATTTTCACCAGTCGGTGAAAGAGCCGATGACGCTCGGTGTGGATGAGAGCGCACAGATGCTTCCAACCGGGCTTTGCCGGGACGAGAACGGCGTTTGGTTGTTGTGGGATGCCTCCGGCGCGGCGGAAGAGGAGCTCTCCCTGATGAGTAAAAAACAGGCGGAAGCGGGAGACGGGCGAAAGCCTGCCATATGGGTGGAAGCGGGAGACAGCCGTGAGCCTGTCATATGGGCGGAGGCCGAAGAAGGCCGTGAGTCTGAAATACAGGCTGAGACCGGAGACAGCCGTGAACCTGCAATGCCGACGGAGACAGCTGCAGACGACCGAGAAACTACGGCATATCCGCAGTTTGCTCATGTCTGGGAGACGGTCATGCAGGGCAAGCCCGTCGACAATGGGGAGGCCGTCCTTCCGCCGGAGGAACTGCTTGCGATTTATCTGAAGCTGTGCCTTGCGGATTTAAGCCTTCTGACATCCAATACGAAGCTTCATGTGATGGTCACGGTGAAAACCCTTACCGAGCCGCAGAACCAGGTGATTGTGGACGCCCTGCTGCGGTTGGGTGTAGAGCGAAAACGGATTTACGTGCAGGATTATCTTTCTGCCTTCTATTATTATGTAGTCAACCAGAAAAAGGAACTCTGGATGCAGGATGTCGCGCTGATCACGTACGAGGAGGGCGACATGGTCGGTTACGTACTCCACATCGACCGTTCGACCAAACCTGCGATCGCCCGCGCCACGGAGATCGCCCGGCAGCCGGTTACGGAAGAGGTCCGTGCGAATCGCTCAGAGGCGGACTGGAGGAGAGAAAAAGACCGTCTTTTCTTTGAACTTCTGAAAAAAGTATTTGAGCGCAGGACGATATCCGTCAGCTATCTGTTCGGGGACTATTTTGACAAAAGCTGGGCAGTGCGCTCCATTCAGTTTCTCTGTTCCGGACGCCGCGCGTACCAGGGGATGAATCTTTATTCCAAGGGAGCCTGCTATGCGGCGATGGAGCGCGCCGGGCTGCTGGATGGACGTGAAATTCTTTTTGGCGGCGGCGACATGATCGAGCGGAACCTGGGGATGGAGATGAGCATTCGCGGAAAGGAAAGCTATTATCCTCTGGTGAACGCGGGCGTCAACTGGTACGAAGCCCACCATGTCTGCGAATTCATCCTTCATGGTGAGCGGGAGATCCGTCTCATTTCGCGCCCCATGACGCCAGGCGAGCCAGTCATCCATTCGATGCGGCTTCCCGGACTTCCGAAACGGCCGGACCGGGCCACCAGGCTGCGGATGACCGTGTACTTTACCTCCGCCGCCTGCTGCCACATAGACATCGAGGATTTGGGCTTCGGAGGCCTGTACAAACCCTCGCCGATGACCTGGTCCTGGGACATCCGCTTCTAAAGCCCCGGACAGCGGCAAAAGGAAAAAATAGACCAGTCAGAATAAATTGCCGGGGCTGGTTGGATTTTCCAGACAGCGGCAAAATGAAAAAGCAGGAGGGATTTCATGAGCTATGACCTTTGCCTGGTAAAGCAGGCGAGCCAGCCATATTATATAGAAAACATCCGCACAGGCATCTATTCGCTTGAGGAGCTGTGCTTTTATCTGTACAACAACCTGTGCCTGATCGACGAGAGTATTATGAATGAGAGGCTCTGCGACTGGCTCCGGGATGAGCTGCACCTGACCCGGCTGTATCGGATTCTTTATGGGCAGCTTCAGAAAATGGAAGAAAAATCACTGACAGAGCAGGACGCGGCGTCCTTCGTGCTGCCGATTTTCCGGGAAGCCGGATATCTGACGGGCCAGGAAATGCGCGACTATCAGGATCGGCTCTCGAAGCTGGAGGTGCAGTCGGACGAGATGAAGCTGAAGCTGAGGGGCGATTACCTGGTGAAAGAAAAAATGTTTGCCCGGGCGGCCTGGATGTACCGGCAGATTTTGAAACAACGGAACCCCGGGAAGCTGGGATCCCAGTTTTACGCGGGAGTCTGGAGTAATCTGGGCGCGGCGTTGGCCGGGCTGTTTCGCTTTGAAGAAGCGGCGGAATGCTTCTGGGAGTCTTATTCGCTGATGCAGACTAAGGAGAGCTTCCGCAAATACATCAGTACGCTGCCGCTGTTCCTCTCCGAGGAAGAGTGCCGGAGCAGGATAAAAGAGCTGAATGCGGACGAGACTCTGGTGCGGACGATTCAGGAACACAACGCGAAGCTGTGCCGGAATCCGGAGTTCCTCTCCTTTAAAGAGCAGGTGGAGAGCCGCCCGGTCGAAGAGGTGGCCGAGGAGCTCAAGGAGCAGTACTTCAGGAGCACGCGGACTTAAATTTTTGTTGACTTACCTGTGCGGTACAAGTATAATACCATGATGTCGGAGGGATGAGACTGATGAATCATGACCAGAGTGAATTTACAGGCAGCCAGGAGCCGCCATCCTGCAGCCAGGCTGGCTTTACAAGCGACCAGCCGGCGTTTGACGGCGGTCGGATCGGATCCATAAGTGATCAGGCGGCATCTGCCAGCGATCAGACCGGATTCATAAATGACCAGGCGATGTTTGCTGACGGTTGGGCCGGATCCATAAATGACCAGGCGATGTTTACTGACGGCTGGGGCGGATCCATATATGACCAGGTTGGCTCTGTAAGCGGCCGACCGGAAGGCGTCTATGAGCAGACAGAGCCGGAAGATGGCCTGCGCGAGGAGTGCGGAGTATTCGGAATCTATGATTTTTCAGGGGAAGACGTAGCTTCCACGATTTATTATGGATTGTTCGCGCTGCAGCACCGGGGACAGGAGAGCTGCGGCATCGCGGTCAGCGACACGAAAGGACCGAAGGGCAAGGTTCTTTCCCACAAAGGCATGGGACTTGTCAACGAAGTATTTACCGGGGAGCATCTTTCCCGGATGAAGGGCGACATCGGCGTCGGCCACGTCCGATATTCGACAGCGGGGGGTAGCACGCGAGAAAACGCGCAGCCTCTGGTACTGAATTATATCAAAGGTACGCTGGCTCTGGCGCACAACGGCAACCTGGTGAATACGCCGCAGCTGCGCAGGGAGCTGGAGCTGGGCGGTTCCATTTTCCAGACGACGATCGACACAGAAGTGATCGCCTACCATATTGCGCGCGAGCGCGTGCGGACCAGAAATGTAGAAGAAGCAGTGGCGAATGCGATGAAAAAGCTAAGAGGTGCGTATTCGCTTATTATTATGTCTCCGCGCAAGCTGATTGGCGCGCGGGACCCCTATGGATTTCGCCCGCTTTGCATCGGCAGGCGTGCGGACGCGTATATCCTGGCGTCCGAGACCTGTGCGCTGGACACGATCGGAGCCGAGTTTATCCGCGATGTGGAGCCGGGCGAGATTGTGACCATCACGCCGAAGAACGGCATCCAGTCCAACAGGAGCATGTGCTTTCCGCCCGGAGAGGAGGGCAGGACGGCACGCTGCGTATTTGAATATATTTATTTTGGAAGGGCGGACAGCCGCCTGGACGGCGTGAGCGTCTACGATTCCCGCATCCGGGCAGGCCGTTTGCTGGCAAAGGATTCTCCCGTCGACGCGGATATCGTGGTCGGTGTGCCGGAGTCCGGCAACGTCGCGGCATTGGGCTATTCCCTCGAATCCGGCATCCCATATGGGATGGCATTTATGAAAAACAGCTATGTCGGGCGGACCTTTATCAAACCAAAGCAGAGCAACCGCGAGTCCAACGTGCGAGTCAAGCTCAATGTCCTGCGGGACGCGGTGGAGGGAAAGAGGGTCATCATGATTGACGACTCCATTGTGCGCGGCACGACGAGCGACCGGATTGTGCGCATGCTGCGCGACGCGGGCGCAAAGGAAGTACACATGCGGGTCAGTTCGCCTCCGTTTTTACATCCCTGCTATTTTGGCACGGACGTGCCGGCCAGGGAGCAGCTGATCGCTTACAACCGTGAAATTGAGGATATCCGGCAGGTCATCGGCGCAGACAGTCTTGCCTACCTGCGTCTGGAGCGGCTGCCCGAGCTCGCGGATGGACTGCCCATCTGCAGCGGCTGCTTTACCGGGAAATACCCGATCGCCCCGCCACGGGAGAACATCCGGGGAGAATATGAAAAATAGTCCCAGGCAGGATCCGGTTTCATCAGACAGGAGATCACTATGAGTACAGATTTTTACCAAAGTCCGCTCTCGGAGCGGTATTCGAGCCGGGAGATGCAGTATCTTTTCTCCCAGGACAAGAAATTCGGCACCTGGAGGCGGCTGTGGGTTGCCCTGGCCGAGACGGAGCAGGAGCTGGGCCTTCCCATCACCGATGAGCAGATCGCCGAGATGAAGGCGCATCAGGATGATATTAATTACGATGTGGCAAAGGAGCGGGAGAAGGTCGTCCGCCACGACGTCATGTCACATGTCTATGCCTATGGCGTGCAGTGTCCGAAGGCAAAACCGATCATCCACCTCGGCGCGACGTCCTGCTATGTGGGTGACAATACCGACATCATCGTGATGACCGAGGCGCTGCGCCTGGTAAAGAAAAAGCTGGTCAACGTCATCGCGCAGCTGGCGGATTTTGCTCTGGAATACAAGGATCTTCCGACCCTTGCCTTCACGCATTTCCAGCCCGCGCAGCCCACCACGGTCGGGAAACGTGCGACACTGTGGGCGCAGGATTTTCTGATGGATCTGGAAGACGTCGACTATGTGCTTTCCACGATGAAACTGCTCGGCTGCAAGGGGACGACGGGCACCCAGGCGAGCTTTCTGGAGCTGTTTGACGGAGACCAGGAGAAGATTGACCGGATTGATCCGATGATTGCTGAAAAAATGGGATTTTCTTCCTGCGTGGCGGTCTCCGGACAGACCTATTCGCGCAAGACGGACACCAGAGTGCTGAACGTCCTTGCCGGGATTGCCGCGAGCGCGCACAAGATGTCGAACGACATCCGCCTCCTGCAGCATTTAAAGGAGGTCGAGGAACCATTTGAAAAGTCCCAGATCGGTTCTTCTGCCATGGCATATAAACGCAACCCGATGCGGAGCGAGCGCATTGCCTCGCTGTCGCGCTACGTTCTCTGCGACGCGTTAAATCCGGCGGTGACGTCCTCCTGCCAGTGGTTCGAACGCACACTGGACGACTCCGCGAATAAACGGCTGTCCGTCCCGGAGGGATTCCTCACAGTGGACGGCATCCTGGATCTCTGCCTGAATGTCACGGACGGCCTGAAGGTCTACCCGAAGGTCATCGAAAAGCATCTGATGGAAGAGCTGCCGTTCATGGCGACGGAGAACATTATGATGGACGCAGTGAAGGCCGGCGGCGACCGCCAGGAGCTGCACGAGAGGATCCGAGAGCTGTCCATGGAGGCGGGCAGGACTGTCAAGGAGGAGGGGAAGCCAAACAATCTCCTGGAACTCATTGCGGCAGACCCCTCGTTCAACCTGTCACTGGAGGATTTGAAAAAATCCATGGAGCCGTCCCGGTACATTGGACGCTCCAAAGAGCAGGTCGAACGGTTCGTCACGGACGTTGTGCGGCCCGTCCTTGAGGAAAATCAGGAGATGCTCGGGGTGAAGGCGGAGATTAATGTATAAATCTGTAAATCAGGTTTGGCTTTGTAACGGGCGGCACCGCATTTTGAATTGCCTTCTGCAATGGGCGGTTCCGCATCTCCTGCGTTACTCGTTCTCTCCGGTCTACGCTTCGCTTCGGTCGGCCCTTGCGTCCTCGATTTTCTGCGAAAATCGGGACATAAAACGCGTGCAATGCACACAGGCTCCTCGCAGCGGATGCATGGCACGGGTGCAACGCGTAACGGAAAATGATATTTTTATATGGAAAGGCGGAAAAACATATGGTACAGGCAATCGTAGGAGCAAACTGGGGAGACGAGGGAAAAGGCAAAATCACGGACATGCTTGCCAAAGAGGCGGATGTCGTCGTGCGCTTTCAGGGAGGGGCGAACGCCGGGCACACCATCATCAATCAGTATGGGAAATTCGCCCTGCATACTCTGCCTTCCGGTGTTTTCTATGACCACACGACCAGCATCATCGGCAACGGCGTGGCGCTGAACATCCCGCTCCTTGATGCGGAAATTAAAAATCTTGTGGGGCGCGGCGTTCCGCTGCCGCATATTCTGGTATCTGACCGCGCGCAGATCGTGATGTCATACCATATTCTGCTTGACCAGTACGAGGAGGAACGGCTCGGTGGCAAATCCTTCGGCTCCACCAAGTCCGGCATCGCGCCATTTTACTCGGATAAATTTGCGAAGATTGGTTTCCAGGTGAGCGAGCTTTTTGATGAGGACACCCTCAGAGAAAAGGTTCAGCGCGTCTGCGAGCTGAAAAACCCGCTTATGGAATACCTTTATCATAAGCCGGCCCTTACGCCGGAGGAGCTGCTTGGCGAGCTGCACGAGTACCGTGACACCATCGCGCCGTACGTGGCCGACACCGGCGCATTCCTGGCGCAGGCGTTAAAAGACGGAAAAACGGTCCTTCTGGAAGGGCAGCTTGGCACGCTGAAGGATCCGGATCATGGCATCTACCCGATGGTGACCTCGTCCTCCACTCTGGCGGGCTACGGCGCAGTCGGCGCCGGAGTGCCGCCCTACGAAATCAAACGTGTCGTGGCAGTCAGCAAAGCCTATTCCAGCGCGGTCGGCGCGGGCGCGTTTGTCAGCGAGATTTTTGGCGAAGAAGCCGCCCGGCTGCGCGAGCATGGCGGAGACGGAGGCGAATATGGGGCGACCACCGGCCGGCCGAGAAGAATGGGTTGGTTCGACTGCGTGGCATCCCGGTACGGCTGCCAGATGCAGGGCGCGACCGAAGTCGCCTTCACCGTCCTGGACGCCCTCGGCTATCTCGACGAGATACCTGTCTGTGTCGCCTACGAGATTGATGGAAAAACGACCACCGATTTTCCGACCACCGTGCAGCTCAACAAGGCAAAGCCCATCTTACAGACGCTGCCCGGGTGGAAATGCGACATCCGCGGCATCCGCGCGTATGAAGAGCTGCCCGCGAACTGCCGCAGATATGTTGAATTTGTCGAGGAGCACCTCGGTTTCCCGATCACTATGGTCTCCAACGGCCCCGCGAGAGAAGATATCATCTACCGGAATCAGGCATGATTCCGGCTGCGCAGATACAGTCGCTGCCTATATATGCGCCTGGAGATGACCGACTCTCTCGTTTGCGCTCCACTGGCGGAGCCGCTGCATTCGCACGACGGAGCGGCTCGCAGCCCGAGCCGCTGCATTCGCACGGCGCGGCGGCTCGCAGCCGGAACTGTTGCATTCGCACGGCGCGGCGGCTTACTGGCAGATCTGTTATATTTGCAGGGGTTGGATTTTCCCCTCACACATTATTCTAGGAGGTTTTACCTATGAACATCCTTGTCCTCGCCGGCGGTTACAGCCCCGAGCGGAACGTCTCATTAAGCTCCGGCGCGATGATCGCCGGCGCGCTGCGCGGCAAAGGCCACAATGTGGCACTGATTGATTCCTACCTCGGCGTCAGCGCCGCGGAGGCAGACATGGAACAATTATTTCAAAAAGAAATCTGCGAGGACTGGAAGGCGATTTCGACAGCAGTCCCCGATCTGCAGGCTCTTAAAAAAGCACATCCCGAATGCAAAAACCGCCTGGTCGGGCCGAATGTCCTGCGTCTTGCCCGCGAGGCGGACGTCGTATTTCTGGCACTTCACGGAGGCAGCGGGGAGGATGGACGCATCCAGGCCGCACTTGACCTCATGGGCGTACACTACACCGGCTCCGACTATCTCGGCAGCGGCATCGCCATGAACAAGCATCTCACCAAAATCCTCGCGAAGGAAGCCGGGGTGGCCGTTCCCGACTGGGAAATCCGCGATATCATGGATGAAGAAGCCATCGAGGCCGCCATGTGCGAGGTGAAGCTTCCCATCGTCGTAAAAGTGCCGGGCGGCGGCTCCTCCATCGGCGTTTACATCGCAAAGACTCCGGCAGAGCTTCGCTCCGCGCTTGAGTGCAGCCTCGGGCAGCGTATGATCTTTGAACAGTACATCGAGGGCCGCGAGATCCAGATGGGCTTTTTAGACGGAAAAGCCCTGCCATCCATCGAGATCGTGGTCAACAAAGAATTTTACAATTACGAAAATAAATACCAGAAAGGCCTCGCCATTGAAAAAACCCCGGCCGATATTCTTCCTTCTCAGGAAAAAGAGATGGGGGAAATGCTTCTTCTGGTGGCGAACGCACTGTCCCTGCGCGTCTATTCCCGTGCCGACTTCATCATCGACAAAGCCGGCAAGATCTGGTTTATCGAAATCAATACCCTGCCTGGCATGACCCCCACCAGCCTTCTTCCCCAGGAAGCCGAAGCGGTGGGCGTCACCTTTGGCGATCTCTGTGAAAAAATCATCAGCGAGGCGCTAAAAGAGAGCGTTGGGACAGAAGATAAAATTTTGATTGAAAAAAAAGCAGAATAGCTATATAATAGCCATATTGCATTGCCTCCATCCAGGAGAGGCAATTCTCTTATTCATCAAAAATCCGTTATTTTTAAGGTTGTCGCCCCGTCGCGCCTTAAAAAATCGGACGACATAATAAAAAAGCCCTGCCCCGAAGACAAAACCGGGACAGATTGGCGAAGCTATGCCTTAATGAGTACAGTTCTTGAAACAAGTACAGATCTTTAATATGTACAGGCCTTGAAACAAGTACAAATCCTTAATATGTACAGGCCTTGAAACAAATACAGGTCTTTAAACAAGTACAGACCATTAATAAGTACAGGCAGCGAAATAAGTAAGCAATAAATGAAAAAGAGTTAAACAGATTCAAACAGATTCAAACAGATAGAAGAAAAGAGACCAATACAAATAAACGAGAACGGTTTCCAGATTCGCAGCAGCGTTTTTGAAACCGGGGGGGGGTAGTCTACGAGCAATGTACCGGAAAAATCCCAGTAGTTTGATTAAACATATAGATTTTATGATACTTGACCTCGTGTGTTTTTTATTATCCTTCTGGCTGGCCTTTTACATCCATTTAGACAGTTGGGAGATATGGCAGGAACAGACATACCGAAACATACTTATCATTATAGCGTTAGTACATATCTGCGTGTCAATATTTGACAGCGCTTACAAAAGCATCTTGCGGAGAGGATATTTAAAAGAATTCACAGCCGTGATCAAGCATGTGGCATTCGTGATCGCGGTTATGCTGATTCTGATGTTTTTCCTGAAAATATTCGACACCCCGTCCAGAATGGTAATCGCCTATACGACAGTCATATCATTGATCGTGATCTGGACAGAGCGGACAATCTGGAAAAAATTCATCCACCACCGTCTCAAAAAAAATCCACGGCTTCTTTTACTGGTATCAGATCGGAACGGCGCAGAGCGTATCCTGCAGCAATTTCAGGATCAGATGCTCGATTTCCAGGTAAAAGGCATCGTCCTGACCAGCCCGGAAGCAGAATCCGGCAGGACGGCTACATTCAATGCCGCCCGGACAGAATCCGGCAGATCGGCCACACCCAGTGCTGCCCGGACAGAATCCGGCATGCCGGCCATATCCGGCGCCGCCCAGACACATACCATTTATGGGGTTCCGGTCGTAGCCACCACCGATACATTGATGGATTACCTTCTAAAGACAGCCATAGACGAAATCCTCTTCAGCATCCCCTCCGGCGTGAAGCTGCCCCCGGATCTCATACGTCAGTGTAGCCTCACCGGGATCACCCTGCATCTGGAAGTCATCGCGTCCGACGAGCTGGCAGAAGCACGCTACGAAGAGGACATCGCCGGCCTGACCGTCATGACCAGCTATCTTAAGCTGATCACCACCGGACAGGCATTCTTCAAGCGCACCCTGGACATCCTCGGCGGCATCGTAGGGTTTCTCATTACCGGGATCCTGTTCCTTTTCGTCGCACCCGCCATTTACATCTCCAACCCCGGTCCGATCTTCTTCGCCCAGGAGCGTGTCGGAAAAAATGGAAGAATCTTCAAGCTCTATAAATTCCGCAGTATGTATCAGGACGCCGAAGAGCGCAAAGCCGATCTGATGGAAAAAAACGAGATGAAAGGCCAGATGTTCAAGATTGAAAACGATCCGCGCATCATCGGAAGCGACCCCGACGGCACCAGGCACGGCCTGGGACACTTCATCCGGAAAACCAGCATTGACGAATTTCCACAGTTCTGGAATGTAATAAAAGGAGAAATGTCCCTGGTAGGCACCCGCCCGCCCACAACCGGCGAAGTCTCCGGATACAACATGTACCACCGCGCCAGACTGGCCATCAAACCCGGCATCACCGGTCTGTGGCAGGTAAGCGGACGAAGCGACATCGACGATTTCGAGGAGGTTGTAAAGCTCGATACCCAGTACATCCAGAACTGGAGCCTGAGCCTTGACATCAAAATCCTTGTAAAAACCGTATTCGTAATACTCACCGGAAAAGGATCCAAGTAATTTTGTAATGTTATCAAACATTATAGAGAGGAAGATCCAGCTTATGGGAATCTATTTAAATCCGGGATACACAGGATTTGAGGAAATCAGAAGAGATATTTATGTTGATAAAACCGGTTTGATTTCTTATATGAACAGTCTGATAGGGAAACCAAAGCCTTTGGTAAGCTTTAGCAGACCAAGACGCTTTGGGAAATCTTTTGATGTAAATATGCTGTGTGCCTATTACGATTCAAGCTGCGACTCCAGGTTCCTTTTTGAAGATCTTGAAATTTCAAGAGACGAAAGCTTCGAGAAACACCTGAATCAATATAATGTTATTTCCTTCGATGTGACTGGCTTCGCTGCAGATTCAAAAGATAAAAAAACAGATATTATTTCAAATATACGAAACGCTCTTTTAAAAGAGATAAAAGAAGCTTTCCCAAATAGTGTTGATGAGAATGAAAATAATCTGGGAAGAGCATTATATACAGTAGTGTCAAGGGGAGATGCAAAATTTGTATTTATAATAGACGAGTGGGATGCATTATTTCGTGAAAATAAAGAAGATAAACAGCTTCAGAAGGATTATATTCTATTTTTGAGAAGCCTTTTTAAAAACAGGGATTTAACGTCAAAGACAATTGCGGCAGCGTACATGACCGGCATTCTTCCAATTAAGAAATATGGCACGGAATCAGCATTAACCGATTTTCGCGAGTTTACCATGGCGGCACCTGATGCACTGGCTCCATATGTCGGATTTACCGAACGAGAAGTTCTGGACTTGTGCGATAAGAATCATCTGGACTTTGAAGAGATAAAGTCCTGGTATGATGGATATTCCTTTGATAATGTCGGATCAGTGTATAGTCCAAACTCTGTTATGCAGGCGATTGAAAGAAAAGCCCTGAGAAATTACTGGACGGCATCGGAAACTTATGAATCACTGGCGGCTTATATCGGAATGAATTATAAAGGATTAAAAAACGATATAATCAGAATGCTAGGCGGTGAAGCCGTCCGGGTTCGGATCAGTACATTTCAAAATGATATGACATCCTTTAAAAGTAAGGATGACGTGCTCACGCTTTTGATCCATTTGGGTTATTTAAGCTATAACGCTGATACAAAGAGGGTTGTGATCCCAAACCAGGAGATTGCAGATGTTTTTGGTGATGCAACAGATCAGGAGGGATGGGAAGAAATAGGAGAACTGATTCAGGAATCGGATGATTTACTGGATGCGACACTTCAAGGTGATTCTGATGCTGTTGCAGAAGCATTAGAAAAAGTACATGCAGCTAATTCTTCTATTTTACGATACAACAATGAAGCTGCACTCAGTAGTGCAATCATGATTGCGTACTACACTGCGAGAAGAATCTATAAGATTATTCCTGAATTTCCACAAGGAAAAGGATTCGCTGATTTGGTCTTTCTACCCAGGAGAGGATCAGATAAACCAGTTATGATCGTGGAACTTAAGTACGATAAGGATGCAGACACAGCGATCAGGCAGATACATGAAAATCGTTATGATGGTGATTTAAAGAAGTATTTCGGCAATCTGCTTCTGGTAGGAATTAATTACGATAAGAACGTGAAGGGCGCTGATGCGAAGAAGCATAGTTGCGTGATTGAAAGAGTGTGACAAGTCTCTAAGATTGGCGCTCCGTGAATTGGCGGTGTTGAAGCGGCCATTTCAGGCTCTCCCGGAAAAATAGGTGATATCTCCCGGATAAATGGGTGAATCTGATCAGACTGTTCCAGCTGGAAGACGGATATCTGCGATTTTGCTTAACTAAACATTGCTAATACAAGGGAATATCCTGCTGACTTGTTGGACGAGGCGGCATGGACAGGAGAGGATAGAGCTGCGTTTATCCATGTTCTATTAAAAATGGGTATGCTACTGCCAGCCTATCCTCAAATAGACTTCAAAAAGGAGAAATATGAAACGATTTATATTGTATGTACGGCCTCCAGATGGCCGATGGTCAGGGCGTGATGGCCCTTTTTAAATGCGAAAATTTAGGGCTTTACCTCCTGTGATTGATACATAACTGCAAGAATGGTCACCACTCAAAAGGAACCGGGTCATCCCCATGTCCTTTGACATACGCCTCTGCTTCAACTCCAAGGTGGTGCTGATAGAAGACGTCCCAGAGCGCGAAGTTGCGGCGCTCCAGGTAGCGGATGTACTCGTTTACAGGTTCCGGGGTCATGGATTTTAATTCGCTGAGGGATTCTGTATTGTCTAAGAATGCGGATAATTGTTTCTGGGTCATAACGTGATACCTCCTAATCATCGACTTTTTTTCGGAAAGTTGTGGCTGGTTCGCGGGATTCATGGATGGAGCCGCAGACAAGCAGCAGACGGCGGCGGAACGACTCAAAGTCATGAACGCCATAAGAAGTACGTTTGAAGACTTTAATCTTATTGTTGATGCCTTCGCATACGCCATTCGAAACCTGCCTGTTGCGCCAGGTATTCTGGATATATCCGCGCCAGTGCTTCAGGGTGGTGGCGGCAGACCGGATCTCCGGAACTTCAGAAGACAGGCAGCGGTCCAGCCAGACAGTGAAGTCTGCCCGCTGGAGAGAATACTCGTTCCGTTCCAGAATGACATGGAATTCCTGGAGGCGGTCGTACATTTCCTGCAGGTCGGGGGAAAGATTCGGGGCCTGTTCCAGACGCTCACGCTTCCGTGCCATGCTGGTGCCCCAGAGTTCTTCCTTTGAGGATTCCTTTGTCACAAGCAGCAGCCGTGCATTTTTGAGAAGCTTATAACGGGCAAGTTCGAGCTGCATACTGGCAAGGAGGGAATCGCGTTTATCCGGGTCAGCCTCGGCATCTGCGAGCTGTGCGTATTCCGCGTGTGAATCTGTGAGCGAGGTCTGGATACGTCTCCGGAGTATGTCCATCCCATCATTGAGCCGCTTCACGACATGAAACATATCAATGCAGATGGTGGCATTTGGGAAGCAGGATTTGGCAACGGAAATGAAACCGTTGCTCATATCACAGCTGAAATAGCGGACACGGCGGCGCTCTTCGAGAGAGTACTGCATGAAATAGTTTTTCACGTAGTCGGGCCTGATGGAGGGGAGGACATCAATGAGGATATGGTTCGCACCGTCAGTGACGTTGCAGTTGAATTTCTGGACATCCCAACGCTCGCGTTCTGAATTCCATTCACCTGAATCGCCTTTGAATTCATCGAAGCAGAGGATTTCAGGCAGATGTGCAGGACGGTCGAAGGAAATGGTGTTCAGGACACCAGTGACCACCTCATCGGTGACCATTTTTTCTTCGGCAGCGATCGTGTGGACAGACTTCATATCCGCCAGCTTCAGGCAGATATCCATCATGAGGGCCATAGTCATATGAAGCCTGTCATGGATCCAGGGGATCGGTTCGTAATAGGAAGAACCGCAGTCCTTGCACAGAAAGCGCCGGCGATGGAAAGTGACGAAGACAGAGCAGCCGATTGCCGGCAGATGCCGGACAGTCTGGTCACGTCCGGAATCCTTGACCACACAGTGGTGGAAGCCACAATTCGGGCAGACGCGTTCCTGCTTTGGATAATTAACGCGGATGTCAATCCGGTTCAGTGCCGGATTTTCCACGTCTGAGATAATCTCCAGCTCTGGTGGGAGTTGGTAACGACGGTTGATGGTCAGATGTTTTGCCATAGGTATTTCCTCCATTAAGTAAACAAATCGCCGCCGGGATCAGATGAATTGCCGGGATGGACCGGGCCGCAGATCAGGAGCAGACGGTTCCGCATATTTTCAAAACTGTGGGTGCCGCCGGAGATACGTCTGAATTTCCGGATTGTATGCATGATCTCCATGCAGCCTGTACTGTAGCTGCGCAGCTGCAGACCATTCAGGATGTACCTGCGCCAGTGACCGAGTGAGATGGCGGCATCCCGGATCTCTGGCACATCGGAAGCAGAAGCCCGGTACAGCCAGTCTTCGAAATCCCGGCGGATGGCATCCGGTAAGCTGTCTCCCTGGATGATGTCCCGGAACTCTTTCTGATAGCCGTATAGTTCCCGGATGTCGGGGAAAATCTCCAGCATCCGTTGGAGACGGTCATCAGACACCGGCAAAGCGGGCGTTTCCACGGAATTGGACCGCATGATAAGGAGGCGGATATTATCATTAAGGAGCATACGTTCTTCTTCGGAGAGGGCAGCTTCCTGCTGTTCTGAACCGCGGAGGATACGCATACGGATCCGGTTCATGGCAGCGTTGAGCTGCCTTGTTACATGTGATGATTCAGGCTCTTCGGGAAATGACGGTACGAAAACGCCATGAAGCCTTGATTTTACTGTGTTTTCGGGCATTTTGTTTTTTTGCCCCGAGAACAGCCAAAAAAAACAGCATATAAAACCAAACTGTCCGGTTTTGTTCTCAGGCAGTTTGGCTTGTATATATATGGATTTTCAGATGAAAAGAGGTGCATTTGGGAGGGATAAGTACCCTCTATTTTATTGCTTGAAAATTAAATATGATGGTCATGTTCGTGAATTAATTTAAAAACATGGCTTACGGAACACGATTCCATGGAGGCAATCTCACGCATGGTCTTGCCGGCGTTGTAAAGCTGGCGGACTCGTTCAGCTTTTTCAGGGTCAACAACGGGCTTCCGCCCGGCGTTCCGCGGGTTGGTGATCTCCGCCGGCGCGTCACTGTGGTTCCACCGGCGGTACAGCAAACGGTATCTTGCTTCCACTTCGGACAGTAATTCCGAGTCGCGCTCACCGGTGCCGTAGCACTGGATGTACACACGGAGGAGGATATGAAGCTCGCTTAGGTCTGTCAGCGGCATCTGCATACCGGGTTTTGTGAGGTCGATCGGCTTTCTTTCCGGGTCACCGGATGCCGTGGAATCAGGCATGGCGGTCACTCCCTTTCTGGCTTTTGGGTTCTTTTCCAACTGCTGTATGGCTGTCCTGCTCATGAACCAGCTTAAATACATGGCTTACGGAACATGATTCCATGGCTGCGATCTCGCGCATGGTCTTACCTTCGCGGTATAACCGCTGGACCCGTCCGGCTTTGTCAGGGTCACCAGTGGCTTTTGGAGTCTGGGATTTATTGTTGGCCTCAGACACCGACCGACGTTCGCTGACAAGGCTTGGCTGTATCTGGGAATCGCCAATCCCGGTATTATCGCAGGCCAGAAGGATCCTTTTGCGGAAAATTTCGAAGTTTTTAAAACCATAGGCGTTCCGCTTGAGAACCTTTATGAAGTTGTTGATTCCCTCGACGGGCCCGTTCGATTTCTCATTCATGAGACTGTTGATAATCATCACTTTATATTTCTGTATGGTGGAGACCGCGTCCCGAAGTTCGCCGACATAAGACGACTCGTAGCGGCTGATCCATTCAGAGAGCTTGAGCTTCCGCAGGGGAGCGGAAGCGAGCATCACAGTGTTGTGGTAGTCCTGGACGGCCTCGTATACTTCCTGGATGTCAGGATAGCGGGAGAAGATGGCCTGGAGCCGCTTCCGGGCCTTTGGTTCTTCCTTATTCCAGTAGTCCGGGAGGTTGGAATCCCAGGTCTTAATGAGCCGGGAAGTACCTTTGAGGACATCGATTTCCATCTTGACGGCATTGTTTTTCGGCTCTCTTTCCTGCTGCCTCAGCAGCGGCTTGTAGAAGCGGTTGCGGGTATCGCCGATAGCTTCGTTAAGGCGTTTGACGACGTGGAAAGGATCAATGCAGACGATGGCGTTTGGAAATATGTCGCCGGCAAGGTTGGCAAAGCCGTCATGCATGTCACAGCAGAGGTATTTTACACGCAGACGTTCCTTAAGCGGGTATTTTTCGAAATACCGGCGGAGATCTTCTTCACGGCGGGAACGCAGGATGTCGATTACGCAGCGGTTGTCCCCGTCAACAATGACGCAGTGGAACTTGATGCGTGAGTGCCGTCTGTACTTGGGGTTCCAGTCGCCGGAGTCGCCCTTGAATTCGTCAATGCAGAGGGTTTCAGGCAGGAGACCGCCGAACGGAATGTCGATGGAATCGAGCACGTCCCGGACGATGTCCTCGGTGACGAGGCAGCTCCTCGCGATCTGCCGGATGGAAGATGTGCCATGCAGCTCGGCCAGTATCTGCTCGTAGAGCGCGGAGGTGATGGACATGCTCCGGTGCATCCAGTTATACCGGTATGCGAAAGTGCGTTCACACTGGCTGCAGTAATAGCGGAGGCGTTTGACAATGATGACGACAGACTTACCGCCGGACTGGAGATGGCGCAGGGAATACGAGCCGTCAGAGCCGTGTTTTGAGCATCCCCGGCAACCACAGTGCGGGCAGGCCGGGTCTTTTGGCGCCGGGGCATCCACATAAAGCTCCAGGTAGTGGCCCAGCGGATTCCTTTGTGTGATCATCAGGTCATCCGGGAGACCACCGAGTTCACTTTCATTTTTTTGCTTTGGCATGTGTTGCTACATCCTTCCTATAGGAGACTTGCAGATGCAGAAGACAGTATCGTCATCATAAAAACCGGGTAGTTATTACGAGGTATATATTTATGCTTATTCAAAGTTTGCTGACTGCAGCACATACGGAGCCGGGAACCCCGGGATTGCCATAGCCCCGGGCTAATAGTTCAGGGGAATAAGGCAGCAGGAGTCAGCCAGGTCACCAGCTGTACAGGATTTCCGTATCCTTATGGGATTCCACATAATCCTTTGCTTCATTGGCCAGACCTTTTTGATAGAGGAAATCCCATAGGAAGAAACATTCGCGTTCGCGGTCGTGGATATACTTTGTGGTGATATCAGGAGTCATATCCTTAGCCATGCGCAGCGCCTTCTCCTCCTCAGTTTCCTCCGCAAAACCGAAGTAATTCATCAGGTAAGCTTTTTTTCTTCCTTTGTTTTTCCTTTCAGAGCCTGTTTGAGTTCCCGGTCCATGCGGTAAACGGAAAGAAAATCCGGAGGTGGGTAAATTCCTCCCAGGCAGACATATCTGGATCCGGGATTATCATTTATGCTGTGACCAGAAGCAACCCATTTGCGCAGTGCGCGTTTTTCCGCCGGTGTCATCTGTGTTTTTGACTCGAATTCTTCCAGTTGCTCCTGGTACATTTCCTGGATTTCATCTGGCGTGAAAGTGTATTCCCTGCCGTCAATCCGGCAGGTGATATCATGATCGATCATCCTGTTTGCCCTCCTTATGGTTTATCACGGCCAACTGAAAGGTATTAAATAAGCTGGGGTTCCTTCCGGAGGATGGATCCAGAGGGAAAAGAATCCGGCTTCTTTCAGTACCATAATAATACTGTTTATTCGGATGGATAATGTAAAACGCAACGCTGCTTGCAGACAAGAGAAGACTGAAACAAAAGCGAATGCAAACATAAGCATAAAATATTATCACATCAAAAGAGATGATAAAAGGCGGTAAGCAGGATGTCAAATAAAGTATCTATAAAAAATGGAAGCAAAAATGAAGAAACCATAAAAAAAGAATATAAAAAAGATAAAGTCAGACAGCTGAGAGAGAAACTTGGATTAAGGAGGACGGAATTCGGTGCAAAAATCGGCTATACATATCAGCAAATCAACCGGGTGGAGGAAGGGATACTGCCTGTCAGTGAAGAGATGGCAGACAAAATATGCAGTGAATACGGAGTAAGCAGGGAATGGCTGTCGGAAGAAAAGGGGGCTGGGCCGCCTGAATTCGAAGAAAGCACCAGGGAAAGAGGAAAAAGGCTGCGGATGGCATATGAGGAGAGTGGATACAGCCAGCGTGAGTTCGCAAGAAGAACGCATACATCGGTTGCGCTGCTGAATGATGTCATATCCGGCAGGACCCGGATGACCATCCGGTACGCGCAGAAAATAGAAGAAACGCTGGGAGTGGGCGCGGACTGGCTGTTGTATGGAGATGAAGCCGCAAAGAAGTATCCCTGCAGTGAATCAATGATAAAGTTCCTGAAAGGTAATCCCGATATCAGGGAAGAGGTATGGAAGAAAATGAAGGAAAGAGAAGGCGGCTGAGATGAGAGTTACATAGCAGGTAATAAAGATGGTGGAAGTAGCCGTTTAAGAACAAAAGAAGCGGTATGGAAACTGTGGATAACTGCCAGGACCTATGGACAGCTTATGCGCAACGCATGGACGGCAAAGTGCGCCGCCCACACGTTGCGCACAACCTGCCCACAGGCCCTAAGCGGCAGTTACCCACAGTTTCCACACCGCCGGCGGCTGCGGTTATGCGCTCAGCATCATTCATGGATTGATAAAACGCATGCCGGAACTGGTTTGTTTTTAAATTAATTAGAGAACAAGGATGGCGAATTGGGAGAAAGGTGAAATACCATGATATCCCGGAGGTTGAAATACCGGGAAATCCTGAAGCTTTTCCGTCATTTCCCGAAGAGCCATGATTCAATGCCGACCATCGCGGAAGGGAAAAACTTTCCGGTGACAGCAGCTGAGAGAGCGCTGCAGCCCAGGCTGCAGATGACATACCGGACCTGCCTCAGCTGGTTAAAGGCGCAACTGCCGAAATATCCGGAAAGGCTGGTAACACTGGTCTCCGGGATGATATCAAGCAGTTCACCGGTGGAGCCGTCAGAAATCCCACAGAGAGATGTGTACATATCCCAGCTGTGGGTGTCAGGATTCCAGGTGCCGACATTTGCCCTGAAATCAAACAGACAGAGGACTTCTGGAAGCTCTGCGGGGCGTTCTGCCGCTGACAGTTCGAGGACATGCTGTACGACACGTTCTGAGACACATTCTTTTTCAGCGATGCTCCGGATGGAGACATTCTCCGTAAGGGAGAGATATATTTCGATAAAGAGTGCTTCAGTCATCTGCAGACGGCCGTGGATCCAGCTGACCGATTCCCGAAAAACGGCACCGCAGTCATCACATACGAAATAGCGCGGCGTGTAGCGCAGGAATACGGAACAGCTGGCAACAGGGAGATGACGGATGGTCCGCACCTTGCAGAACCCGTCAGGACGGCAGTGGTGTGAGGAACATTCAGGGCAGACCTGTTCCGTTGGTTCGAATTCAATGTCCAGAATAATCCGGTTTTCCTCCGGGCATTCTTCGGTCGAAAGAACGGTTATGTCAGGTGAGGGCTTCAACAAAGCATTGAGAACAGTTGCGTTGATCATGATGGTTACCTCCTGTGGTTATGTAGTTTGTTTGATAATGGGCATATATCAAACAACAAAGGCAAAGATAAGCCGGTCAGGCAAAACAAACAATCAGTAAGGTGTAAAAATTATGTCAGATGCAGGTAAAATCAGGTATTTGAGAGAAAGTCTGGGTCTTAGACGAACTGAATTCGGTTTAAAAATAGGATGTACGTACAGACAGGTAGAACGCATGGAAGAGGATCCTGCACCAATCAGCGAAGACCTTCGCAGAAAAATATGCATTGAATACGGTGTAAGTGATGAATGGTTTTGTGAGGAATCAGAGGAGCCGCAGTTAGAAGAAAACAGTGAATTGAGAAGGAAGCGTCTGAAAGGCATTCTGGAAGAAAGCGGGATGAGCCAGAGAGAATTCGGGAGATGCACACATACATCCGCGGCATTGCTGAATGAGGTTCTTTCAGGAAAGCAGCAACTGACCATCAAATGTGCAAAAAAGATAGAAGCAGCTCTTGGGATAGGAGCGGACTGGCTGTTGTACGGGGATGAGGATGCGAAAGATTACCCATTAAGCGATGCAATGATTAAATATATGAAGAAACATCCGGAGATCAGAAAAGAAATCTTTGAGAGAATGGAAACGGATGCGGCAATGATGAGCAAGAATGCTGAAGGAACTTAGTGGAGGGGCGCTTCTTCTGACGAATGAATGTATTCCAATGGAAGCGTAATGAATAGAAAATAAGATCAGGGGCAGCAGTGTTAACTGCAGAAATCGGCTGATTTCTGCTTGATTACCGTCCATATGATTACAAAAGATCTGTCAAGGGCTTGTCGCGCAGCGATGCGGAGCACCCTTTACAGATGTTTTGTAATCATATACGCGGGAAGGCAGCAGCTGATGGAGAACAATCCTGGCATTCGTTTAGAAAATGCTATAGATGTGGGAAACACCGAAGGAAACAGAAGATCTTCTGGGAAAAGTGGTGCTGTATGAAAAACACCGAGTAAAACGGTAAGTTTCAAGAGACACCTATAGAAATGGAAGAACTTACGGATATGTGGGTGAAACACCAACGAAAACGGCAAAATGACCCACGAAAATGGGAGAACCGTTATCAGCTTCCGGCGAAGCGGACGGATTCCCGGGAACGGGCCTCATGATAAGAAGGCGGGCATTGTTCTTAAGCAGCATTCGATCTTCTTCGGAGAGGGCAGGTTCCTGCTGCTCTGAACTGCGGAGGATACGCATACGGATCCGGTTCATGGCGGCGTTGAGCCGCCTTGTTACATGGGATGATTCAATGCCGACCATCGCGGAAGGGAAAAACCTTCCGGTGACAGCAGCTGAGAGAGCGCTGTTGCCCATATCGCAGACGACATACCGGATCTGCCTCAGCTGGTTAAAGGCGTAACTGCCGAAATATCCGGAAAGGCCGGCAACACGGGTGTCCGGGAGGATATCAAGCAGTTCCCCGGTGGAGCCGTCAGCAATCCCACAGAGAGATGTGTACATGTCCCAGCTGTGGGTGTCAGGATTCCAGGTGCCGACATTTGCTTTAAAATCAAACAGACAGAGGACTTCTGGAAGCTCCGCGGGGCGCTCAGCCGCTGACAGTTTGAGGACATGCTGTACGACACATTCTGAGACACATTCTTTTTCAGCGATGCTCCGGATGGAGACATTTTCTGTAAGGGAAAGATAAATTTCGATAAAGAGTGCTTCCGTCATCTGCAGACGGCTGTGGATCCAGCTGACCGATTCCCGGAAAACAGCACCGCAGTCATCACATACGAAATGGCGCGGCGTGTAGCGCAGGAATACGGAATTGCCGGCAACAGGAAGATGACGGAGGGTCCGCACCTTGCAGAACCCGTCAGGACGGCAGTGGCGTGAGGCACATTCAGGGCAGACCTGTTCCGTTGGTTCGAATTCAATGTCCAGAATGATCCGGTTTTCCTCCGGGCATTCCTCGGCCGATTGGATTATCACACCCGGCGGAACTGAGAAGATACTGTTGGAAACGAGATTGTTGGTCATAATGGGTTACCTCCTGGTAAAAATGATAATAATGCGTATGAAAGCGGATAAGATGCAGAAAAAGAATCTTCGGAACAGCAGGGACCGCCTCATAAACGTTCTCTAAAATAATGATAACGAACAATGAAGAAAAGATACCCCGGACGAGGAAAAGAAACAATCAAGGAGAAGTAAAAAGTATGTCAGACGCCAGTAAAATCAGATGCTTACGGGAGAATTTAGGCCTCAGGCGAACTGAATTCGGGTTAAAGATAGGATGTACATGCGGACAGGTGGAACGTTTGGAGGATGGATTAACACCGCTCACTGAGGAACTGCGCATCAAACTATGCAGAGAGTATGGCGTGCACGACGAATGGTTTGACGGCAGCTCGGAGATGTCTCCGTTAGAGGAGAACAGTGACCTGAGAAGGAAGAGACTGAAAAGGATACTGGAAGAGAGCGGGATGAGCCAAAGGGAATTCGGAAAGAGTACGCATACATCTGCGTCCCTTTTAAATGAGGTATTATCAGGGAAGAAGCAGCTTACCATAAAATATGCGAAGAAGATAGAAGAAACGTTGGGAGTAGGGGCAGACTGGCTCCTGTACGGAGATGAAGATGCTAAAGAGTACCCGTTAAGTGATACAGTAATAAAGTATATGAAGAAACATCCGGAGATCAGAAAAGAAATCTATGAGAGAATGGAAACGGATACGGCAGTGATGAGCAAAGATGCTGAAGGAACTTAGCGGAGGGCGCTTTCTTCTGACGAATGAATGTCTGCCATTGGAAGCGAAATGCATAGAAAATAAGATCAGGGGCAGCAGTATTGACTGCAGAAATCGGCTGATTTCTGCTTGCCTATCGTCCATATGATTACAAAAGATCTGTCAAGGGCTTGTCGCGCCAGCGATGCGAAGCATCCTTTACAGATGTTTTGTAATCATATACGCGGGAAGGCAGCAGCCGATGGAGAACAACAATCCTATCATTCGTTAAGAAAATGCTATGGATCTGGGAAACACCGAAGGAAACAGAAGAACTTCCGGAAAAAGTGGTGATGTATGAAAAACACCGAGTAAAACGGAAAGATTCAAGAGACACCTATAGAAATGGAAGAACTTACGGATATGTGGGTGAAACACCAATGAAAACGGCAAAATCACCCACGAAAATGGGAGAACCGTTTTTGTGCATACGAAGCCATGTCGATGATTGCGAGATACTCCTGGAGGCGGT
>JAJQBS010000010.1 GCA_021203145.1 Lachnospiraceae bacterium
TGATAACATCAGTCTGGACAGACCATAGATGATGGACAGTTAAGATTAAATAAAGGACTGTGTTCGAGAATAAATATTTTTGCGTCATTCAGAAGGAAGGAGGAGTGGTCATGCTAAAACCTGAAGAAGTTGAGCTTCAGGCAAAGAGAAAAGAAGATGAGAATTTCGCGTTTCGCACTTTTCTGAAGATAAACGCGGATGAGCAGAAACTGGATAAACAGTTTTTGAAATTACATAAAGAATTGTTTAAAGACTATGATTGCAGCAAGTGTCGCAACTGCTGTACGAAGTATGCAGGGACGATTCCAGAAGAGGATTTACGAAAGGATGCAGCTAAGCTTGGCCGAAGTGTGAAGGGATTTATTAAGCAGTATTTAAAGCCGGAGATGGATTTTGATGGAAATTATTCGACACTGCATGTTCCCTGTGATTTTCTGTCTGAGGATGGGAGCTGCATTTTAGAAGATTGTAAGCCGGAAAGCTGTAAAAAATATCCTTATACAGATCAGCCTGAGCGACTGCAAAGCATGCTCAGTGTTCTGGATGTTGTAATCGTCTGTCCGGTTGCGTTTGAGATATTGGAACAATTAAAAGAGGAATACGGATACCGCTACCGCCGGAAAAGGTGAGATTAAGAGAGGTGAAAAACATAAAATGAATTTAACCGGATTTTTAAACCAGATTGACAAGATATGTGAAAAGAAAAGCAGGGAGGAGTTGGTGCAGTTTGTCCATGAGACAGCACGGAAGCTGCCATCGGAAAAGCGGAAGGACTTTCTGGACGACTTAAAGTCAGCTGGCACTTCGCTGCAGCTATCGGCGGACATCGCAGGCAAAAGCTTTCAGGAGAGATGCGACGCGATTGTTGCGGAGCTGATGAGAATTGATGATGCCGAGCTGATGTTGGAGAGTGAGCTGAATGAGAATTATGATGACTGGTATCATGATGGCGAGGAAGAGTTTGTTTTTTCAGACCCTCAGGGGATCGGCAGAATCATTGAGGCGGCGTGTGGTTTCTTGTATGACTGTGCGGATCATGAAGAATATGTCCCCGGAGCAGAGGTTGCCGGGACCTTGCTGAATCTGGAAATATTTGATCATGGAGAATACAGTGATTATGTTGGGGAAGCTCTGTCTCTGGAAGAAATGGTCGAGAAAGAGCTTGCCGGTTTTGATATGAACAAGACTCTCTTATGTGCTCTGTATCTGGAGTATTTTGCTTCTGAAAAGACAGAGAGATCCGAGACGCTCTACTCTATCTTTTCAAATTATGCGCGGCATGGCGTGACTTTGGAACAGCTGATGCAATATGGAAAGGAACTGCCCGATTTTCAGGAGTTTCTGCGTGACTGGATTTCCTGGCTCGGCGGCAGGACGGACAGGCTTGCGCAGAAGCTGCTGAGTGAGGCAGTGGAATTGTCGGATGATGAAGATATTCTTCTGGAAAGTGCGCGTAAGTACGTGGGAACACATCCGGGTCTGTATGAAAAGTACATGAAGAATCAAAGTGCGGATGCTGCTGTCGCGGCCTCGAGCGAAGCAAAAGAAAGGCTGTACGCAATCGGGCAGGAAGCATTGTGTAAGATTGATACGAGCTATACCGTGCGGAGCAGAATTGCTTTGCTGAACATGGAGATTGCGGAGGATCTGGGTTGGGTGGACGAGGAAGACCAATGCATGGTGGAGGCATTCCGCTCCGATTCCACCCTTGCAAATTATATGAGAATCCGTCTGACATGCCACGATTATCCCAAATATGAAATGGAAATTACGGGAATATGCAAGGCTTTTTATATGAAGGAAGGTGAACTTCGCCAGGCATACGACGATGGTGAGCTGACAAAAAACAAGATTGGCAGCAATACGGCTTATATGCTGGCGTTCCTGGATGGGGATTTCGATACCGTTCTGAAGAAAGGGATGAATACAAAGGAAGCGCTGGGGTGGAGTTCTACTTTTATGAAGTGTGGACTGGCGGCATTTCTTCTTTTGCTGTTGGACTCAGAGACCTTTATGATTGGCGCGAGAAAAATGTGCGGAATCGTGATAGGACATGCGGGTGATTTACGGTTTGATCATTCTGGCAAAATGAAGGATACAGAGGAAGCGGCAGGCGAGTTCTGGAGGCTGTTTTCTCTCTGGAAGAAAACGGTGAGCGTCTCTTGGGAACAGAAAAGTCTCTGGCTGGAACGCATGGAGGAATTGATTGACCGAAGAGTCGAAGGAATCATGTCGGCAAATCGAAGAAATTATTACGACGAATGCGCGGCTTTTGTGGCTGCACTTGGGGAAGTGAAAGAGTCTGTTGGAGAGCCTGGAGGCAAGCAGAGGGTGATGGAGCAGTATCGCGCGAAATATTCGCGCAGAAGTGCGTTTCACCAGGCGCTCAGGGGGAATGGAATGAGAGGAAAATAACAGAAATATTTAAACGTGAGGAGAAAAGGACATGTTAACATTATCAGAATCAGATGGAAAATTGTATTATGACTTATGGAAACCATTACTGGATTATACGAATGATCGGTTTCATGTGAAGGAACACGTGAAGGATATCACACATGCGCAGGATCTGGATCCAAGAGAAATCTAAGAAATTGCGAATAAGCTTTGGGATAATGTGACTGTGATTGATGATTACCTTTCAGAGAAGGGCAGAATTCTTTATTACCAGAAGCCTCCGATTTTGATAGATACAACTCTGATACCTTTCAAGGATGTGATTATATCGGACGGCCTGCATATGGCGTACACCGTTATGATTGGCGGAAATATTGCGCGTTCTTTAAAAGATACATATATGAACGCGAAAAAAAGCGGGACTCTTTATACCAGTCTGTGAAACGAGTCCGGGAGACGGTCGCAGGTATTTTGCCGACGGAACCGAAGGTAAAGCTTTAGGTGCGCCAGCCCAAAACGGACGAAAAAGGCAGACGCGCTATGAAAGAAAGGCTGATAAAGATGGCATTATCCAATTATGATATTACAAGAGACAACGCAGAGCAGCGATTCCTGAATTATGATCAGAAAAAAATGATTGAGAAATTTCACTTGAAACACGATGAGCAGTATCTGTACACAGAATTTGTGGGAAGGGATTATCGCATCAACCGCAGCCTGGGTCGAATCGAATGGACAGAGGATGGATTCACCCACGTCGAGCATGCGGGATTCAACGAAGTACTCGCGATCTGTGATGCGCTGTGCGACTCGAAGGAGGATTGCCGCCTGTCCGGACGGTTTGTGAAGGTCAATGATTTAAAAGGGACGGTTCGCTCTTCCGGCCTGGGCAATGACCTTTATAGAAAATATGCGGAATATTTCGACGGACGTCTGCCGGCGCTTAGAAAGGCCTGCGAGACTCTTGGCGGAGAACGGCAGATGATCGGAGACGTGTCTTATTTATTGCATCCGTTTTCTTTTCTTCCGCTGATGCTGCAGTTCTGGGAGTCGGACGATGAATTTCCGGCGAGCCTGAAGCTTATGTGGGACGAAAATACGCTTGATTTTTTGCGGTATGAGACGACCTATTATGTGCTGGGGCATGTGTTGGAGAGACTGAAAACGCTGATGGAAGAGGATGGTAAAGGAACCATACAAAAGAGCTACAATGCGGCTATGAGACAGCCTTTTGATATGTATACAAAATAAATGACTGATATATCTTGAATCAGATATATCAATAGTATATAATACATACAAAAGAACATATACGCAAGCCGACAGATGGAAAGGGAACATTTATGCCGTTAAATGATCGGGCGTGGATTGAAACAACGATGAGGCGGAATCACGTAGAAGGGGTGACGTAAGTTTATGGGAGAAAAGGAGAAGCTGCATTTTTTGATTGATTATGAAAATGTTCGCGAAGCGGGCCTGGATGGTCTGGAATACCTTTACAATACGGATGCGATTACGATTTTTTACAGTGCTGCCTGCGAGAAAATATCCAAAAGATCAATGGATTTCATTTTGCAATCCGGCTGCCATTTTCAGGCTGTCCGGTTAAAGAGAACGGGAAAGAATGCCCTGGATTTTTATATTGTCTCCATGGCTGGTGCACTGTTCGGAGCGGGTTTTGCGGGCAAAGTGGTTGTTGTCAGCAAAGACAAAGGATATGCCGCGATGAAGGATTACTGGATAAGCTGTGGAATTCAGAGTGAACGAATTTTGCTGAAAGCGACTGTAAAAGACGGCATTCTTGCGTCAAATGAAAACAGTACCCGGCGGAAGGTGATTTCTGCGGGAACGTCACAGCTTTGCATCGGGAAAGAATATGCGAAATATCAGGAGAGAGAACGCCTGAAAAAGAAGATTGAGACGCTTTTTGCGGGCACGGAATACGAGGATGAGGTTACAAAAATCTTTGAGCTGACGGAGACGGAGAAAAAGCCAAAGGATCTGTATCTTGGCTCACTGAAACGGTTTGGAAGAGCGGATGGGACGAAAATTTACCGCTTTTTGAAACAGGTGAATGCGGCGTAAGAGCTAAGAAAACCGTTTGCGTGGCAAATCCAGTGAGTGAATTCAGCAGGCGATGCCTGGCAAATTAAAAATCCTCTCAGGTCTGGCTCCGGAAGCAACCACATCCATGCAGCGGGATATTATGGCGGGAAAGCCTTCGGAGATCGACGGCCTGATTTACCAGGTCGTTCGACTGGGCAGGGAATATGGGGTATCTATGCCGCAGTACGAAAAGGTTGCCGCGAAATTAGATGCAGAAGTCAATATTGTGCTAAAATGAGTTAATATCATCTCTGGCTTCGTACTCTGGATGGGGATAAAATCACCAAAGTTCGTCTATTTGGCTATGCTAATATCGTTATGTTAAATAGCGTTAATAGAGCATGCTTTGGTTTTTAGGATACGATTTTATACATTATGCGACAGAGGGGAAAGCCATGAACCAGTATACAACGTTGTTCGAGCAGCAGTCTTATCGGGATGCGCTCGATTTTTTTATGGATTCACTTCAGAATAACCATGCTCCGACGTGGGATTATGTGATCCTGACAGCCAGCAATGAGGATCAGGCGAGGTCTTATGAAATGCAGATTGCGCATCGCCTTCGGCACAAGCAGCTCCCGGAGCGGACACATTATGCGGTGATTCCGGATCTGGGCGGAGAGCGGGTCGGAAGCGGCGGGGCAACTTTTTCAGCCATCCGATATGTTGCCAGGAGAGAGAAATCTGCCTTCAAGAGCCTGCCCGGGGGTTTATCGGAATATGCAGCCGCAGAAAAGGCTGCTGTTGGCGAGGAGTTATCGGAGAGTGGAGAAACGGTTAAGCAGGAACGGAATTTCTTTTCAGGCAGGCGGGTTTTGGTCATCCATTCCGGAGGAGACAGCAAACGTGTACCGCAGTATTCAGCCTGTGGCAAGCTGTTCTCGCCGGTACCGCGGCTGCTGCCGGATGGACGGCGCTCGACGCTGTTTGATGAATTTATGATTGGGATGAGTACCGTGGCGTCGCGAATTACCGGGGGGATGCTGGTCTGCTCGGGGGATGTGCTGCTTTTGTTTAATGCGCTGCAGATTGATTTTTACGGCGCGGGCGCGGCGGCTCTTTCTATCAAAGAGAAGGTCGAGACGGGAAAGGATCACGGGGTATATTTAAAAGACGAGGATGGCAATGTCGGACATTTCCTGCATAAGCAGACGGTGGAGACTTTATCTGACTGTGGGGCGGTGGACAGCCGCGGTATGGTAGATATTGATACGGGCGCAGTGATTTTGAGGCCGGATCTGCTTTCTGATTTGTATGGGCTGGTTGACACGGATGAGAAATATCACCGTTTTGTTAATGCCAGGGCCTGCCTGTCGTTTTATGCGGATTTTCTGTATCCGCTGGCGTCGGCGTCCTCGCTGGAGCAATTCTATAAGGAAAAACCGGAGGGTGACTATACGGAGGCACTTTACGACTGCCGGACGGCACTGTGGGAGGTGCTTTCGCCCTATACGATGAAGATGATCTGCCTTTCCCCGGCTTCCTTTATCCATTTTGGGACGACGAAGGAGCTGCTTCATCTGATGACGGTCGGCATGAGCGAGTACCGGTTTCTGGACTGGTCGGGGACGGTGAACAGCAATCTGGCGCCGCAGAATTTTGCCGTGAGCAACAGCTATGTCAGCCGAAGGGCTTCTGTGGGTGCGGGCAGTTATATTGAGGACAGCCGGATCCATCGTTACAGCAAGGTGGGCAGCGGCTGTGTGATTTCAGGAGTGACACTTTCAGGGGAAACCGTGCCGGATGGGACGGTGCTTCATGCGCTGAAGCTGAAGGATGGCCGGTTTGTCTGCCGGATGTATGGTGTGGAGGATAATCCGAAGGAGAATACGCTTTTCGGGAGAGAGCTTGGCGGCTCCCTGTGGACGGCAAAGCTGTATCCGGTCTGTGATACGGTGGAGGAAGCGGTGAAGGCGACGTTGGCAGTATGCGGTGGGAGTGCAGCCGGACATCCGGATACTGCAGAAAAATACCGGGAGCGGATCAGCCTGAATGACAGCTTCAACCAGGCTGACGTGACGGCGATTCTCCCCTGGCAGGAGAACTTGTATGAGCAGGTGGTGGCGGAGGCGATCCTTGAGAATATTGAGAATGGCGTTCCGGCTGATGAGGTAAAGAAAGCTTACCCAAATATTGACCGCCATACCGTCGAATATCTTTTGCGCCGGGCGGGGAAACAGGACATCGGAAAGCTGGAGGAGTTCAGCCGTCTCATCCGCATTTACAATTATCTGTGGAAGATTACTGGTGAGAATGAATACAGCGATCGGTCCTTTCACACGATCTGTGACGCGACTCTGGCAGCCGCGATGGAGCGTGTGCAGTTCAAAGAGTACCATCTGGTGCAGGATGCGGTTGTCAATTTACCCGTCCGGGTGAACTGGGGCGGCGGATGGAGTGATACGCCGCCTTACTGTATGGAAAATGGCGGAACAGTTCTGAATGCGGCGATTTCGATAAACGGCCAGTATCCGATTGAGGCGTCGGTAAAACGGCTGGATCGGCCTGTGATTGCGCTGGCCAGCACGGATATCGGAAGCTATCAGGAATTTGATTCACTGGAAGAGCTCCAGGACTGCCGCAACCCATCCGACCCATTTGCACTGCATAAGGCTGCACTGATCGCGTGTGGGGCAATTCCGGCAAAGAATGCCCGGGGCGGAGAGAAGCCCGCCGCATCGCTGTTGGGCGATGCGTTCGGGGAGCAATCCGCGGTGTCGTCGGGCGATGTGTCCGGGGAGCTTTCTGCAATGACTGCGGCCGCTGCGGATGGGGAGGAGTTTACCGTGGCGGCTCTCTGCGCCCGGCTTGGCGGCGGACTATATATGAACACACGGGTAATCAATATTCCGAAGGGCAGCGGCCTCGGCACCAGCTCGATATTGGCCGGAGCCTGTGTAAAAGCACTGCTGGAAGCATTTGGAATAAAGCCCACGGACGAGGAAGTGTTTGAGCGGGTACTCTGTATGGAGCAGCTCATGTCCACGGGAGGAGGCTGGCAGGATCAGGTCGGCGGTATTGTGCCGGGGATAAAGATGGTCACCACGCGCCCCGGGCTTTCACAGAAAATCGTCTGCACGCCACTTGCTATCAGCACAGAGACGATTGAGGAGCTGAACAGCCGTTTCGCCCTCATTTACACCGGCCAGAGACGCCTGGCGAGGAACCTGCTCCGGGATGTGGTCGGAAGATATATTTGCAACGATGAGACATCCCTTGACGCACATTATGCCATCCAGCGGCTGGCTGTCCTGATGCGGTTTGAACTGGAAAAAGGGAATGTGGACGGTTTTGCACGGCTGCTGACGGACCACTGGGAGGAGAGCCGGCGCATCGACGCGGGCAGTACGAATACCTGTATTGACCAGATTTTCGCGGTGATTGATGACCTGATTGACGGCAGGATGATCTGCGGCGCGGGCGGCGGCGGATTCCTGCAGGTGATCCTCAAAAAGGGCGTCTTAAGGGACGACCTGCGGGAGCGGCTGAATGAAGTCTTCCAGGACAGCGGCGTGGACGTGTGGGAGTGCGCGTTCGTGTGAATGCTGTCTGAAAATACGCGGTCCGGCGCCGCCGGTTCGAGCGAAACCAGCGTGAAACAGTAGCGCCGTCGGTTCGAGCGAAACCTGCGTGAAACAGCGGCGCCGCCAGACCGCGTAAAACCTGCGTGAAGCGGAACGCCAACCGGCGCCTTCAGGCCTTCCGCACGAAAACCTGCGCTACAGGTCCTCCAGCACGGCCTGTATTTTTCGAAATTCTTCCCCTGAGCCCCCGACGATGGCCTGAGACTGCTCTCCGGCTACGGGGGCTTTTTCTTTGCGGTATTCTTTGGGCGTGCAGCCCCGGATCTCTTTAAATTTCCGTATAAAATAGCTGAAATTCTCAAATCCGGTATCAAACGCGATCTCCATGATGGGCAGGTCGGTTGTCTTTAGCAGGACGCAGGCCTGGTCCACGCGGTAGTGGTTGATATACTGCGTGAAGCTTACCAGAAAGGTTTTTGCAAAAAAGGAGCTGAAATATTTCGGGGACATGTGCATGATGTCGGCGCCCTGCTCCAGCGAAATGTGCTCCTGGTAATGGGTGGAGATGTAGTCCATCAGTTCGCGAATCTGGATGGTTGTCTGTGAATGTGTGATGGTGCCCGCCGGACTGACCGGGACAAACAGCTGGTTGGACTCCAGCAGAAGCAGCACCTTGTAGAGCAGAATCTTGATCATCAGGCGGTAGCTGTCCGGCTGCATGACGTAAATCTGCTTAATGGAATTGATATCCCGCAGAAGAATCTGGTGGCAGCTTTGCCCGGAGGAGACCTTCAGCGGAAAGCCAAGACTCTTTTTCATCGGATTCAAAATGGTATTCTGAATATAATCCTCCTGTTTGAAATCCAGCCATTCCGGCTCGTATACGAATGAGAAATAAGAGCTGTTTCTCTGCTCAAGGATGAGCTGGTGTACCTGCCCGGGGTTGATGAAAAAGATATCACCGGCATGTCCGACATGCGTCTCCCCTTCAATCATGAGGATGAGCTCCCCCTGGCTGACGCAGATGATTTCTGCCTGCCTGTGCCAGTGATAATATACGAGAAAACGATTGGACTCTGCCTGTGCGCCGTAGCATTCAAACGGAAAATAATCAGTCCCGTGATTTTTCTTTTCCTCAAGATCAGTTGCCATGGTTTCCCTCCTTTTCTGCAGAACACGGACATGGTATCATTCTGAGTGACTGCCCCAAACGCAAAATCTCTGCAGCCACCCAGCTTCAAAATCTCTGCAGCTGTTTAGCTTGAAAATCTCTGCAGCCGCCCAAACTCCCAAAATCTGGAATTTGTGTTATTTTTTCTGTAATTCAAACAAGAAATTCCGGTATTCCTCTGGTATTATGTCATCATAAGATCATGAGCGAAAAACGAAGGAAAAGCAAAGAAGAATTATGTGAAATGACGGAGGTTTTCCCTAAAAAACGCGAAACCCGCGTCGAAACGACGGGAAAAGGATGCTTTTATTCCGCTAAAACACATAATTCGATCAGCGTCACCGGATTCTCTGATTTTGAAGGGACGCCCTGCCGGCCGGAATTTCTGGCGTCCGATCAGAAGAAAAAAGTGAAAGTAATCCTGTCCTTTTGGCCATGATTATACACGCAAAAGGAAAGTAAATCAATCAGCTTATTTTATTTAAGAAGGAGAATATTCATGAAAAGAAAAGTTTCTATGGCTTTAGCGGCAGCAATGACCATGTCTCTGGCGTGCGAAGCAATTCCGGCGCTGGCGGATGATTCGGTATCAATCACAATTTTCAACTCCAAATCCGAGATTCAGAGTCAGCTTGAGGAAAAAGCGGCTGAATATTCGGCGGAGACGGGCGTAGACATTGAGGTTTATTATTCGAGCGATACGGTGGCGGCGCATCTGGCTACAAAGTATGCGTCCGGCGACCCGTACACGATTTCCATGGTGGATGCGAAGGATGTCTATTCTCTGGCGGAAGAGTATGCAGTGGATTTAAGCGAAGAGGACTGGGTGGACGACACGGAGTATGAGATCGCAATTGACGGCGTGGTTTACGGCTTCCCGGTTTGCGTGGAAGCGCGCGGCATCATTTACAACGCGGACGCGATCGAGGCGGTTACAGGTGAGACCTTCGATCCGTCCCAGTACACGACGCTGGATGCGTTTACGGAGCTTCTGGAGATGCTGGTGACCGGCGGCATGGAGACCCCGGTCGGCATTATGAAGGAGGACTGGTCTCTGGGCGCGCATTTCCTGGCGGAGGTCTATGAGCAGCAGGAAGATGTGGAAGCCTTCATTGCTTCCCTTCAGGAGGGGACGGCAGACCTGATCAACAATGAGAAATTCAATTCTCTGATGGACACCTTTGACGTTCTGATGCAGTACAACTACGCGGCGGGCTCCGCGATCGCGGCAGAACGTGAGGTTACCGAGATGATGCTCGCGGAGGGCGATATCGCGTTTATGTTCGGCGGCAACTGGGACTGGTCTGTACTGAACGCGTATGATTATACCGAAAATATGGGAATGATGCCGGTTCCGCAGAACACGGAAGACGGCACAAATGAGATGCTTGTAGGCGGCGGCTCCAAATATTTCTTCATCGACTCTTCAGACAATACCTCCGAGGAGCAGGTGCAGGCGGCAAAGGATTTCCTGAACTGGCTGGTCTATGATGAGGACGGACAGTCCTTCCTGATCAATGACTGTGCGCTTGTTCCGGCATACAGCAACATCACCCTGGATGTCGCGGATCCGCTCGGACAGTCGGTAAAGGAATATGCGGATGCAGGTCTTCTGATCGACAACTATAACTATCTGCCGGATGACCACTATTCAATCCTTGGCGCTTCCTTCCAGAAATATCTGGCGGGCAAGATTGACCGAGAGGGCTTTGCCTCCGAGATTGAGAGCTACTGGACCACGGCGGAAGTAGTGGAGCACTGAGACGGACAGGACATTCTGATTCCAGGCGGAATCGGGCGCTCCCGCAGCGGACAGGGGAAATGGGATCCTGTCCGATCATGAGAAGAAGTTTCTAAGAGAGAAAATCTGGAGGGTAGAAAAACAATGAAAAAAAATACTACTTCATATAAAGTATCGCAGTTCCTGATGTTTGCCGGACCGGCGGCGGTACTTTTTACAGCGGTGGTACTCGTCCCGTTTGTTTATGGCCTGTATCTGACCTTTACAAGCTGGGACGGCGTATCCAGGACCAAGCCCTTTGTGGGGCTGGCGAACTATGTGTCGGCGTTTAGCGACAGCGCGTACTGGGCAGCGCTGGGCCGCACGGCGATTTACACGGTGATCGCCGTGATTCTGGTAAACGTGGTCGCATTCCTGCTGGCTTACCTGGTGACAAGCGGCATCAAGGGGCAGAATTTCTTCCGCGCAGGCTTCTTTATCCCGAACCTGATCGGCGGCATCGTGCTTGGCTATGTGTGGAAATTTGTCTTTAACCGTGCGCTGGTATCCCTGGGAAATTCGCTTTCCATCGGGGCGCTCTCCACCAGCTGGCTGGCGACGACCGGCGGCGCGATGCTCTGCCTGATCATCGTGTCGGTGTGGCAGTACGCCGGATACATGATGCTGATCTACGTGGCGGGCTTCATGAGTGTTTCGAAGAGTCTGATGGAGGCTGCGCAGATTGATGGCTGTACGAAAGGGCAGGCGATGAAAAACGTCACGATTCCTCTGATGCGATCCTCCTTTGTGCAGTGTATTTTCCTGACCCTGACCCGCTGCTTCATGGTCTACGATGTGAACCTTTCCCTTACCAACGGCGAGCCGTTCAACAGTTCCGTGCTCGCGGCGATGCATGTATACAATCAGGCGTTTACTTATAAGAATTATGGCACTGGCCAGGCAGAGGCTCTGATCCTCTTCGTGATCTGCGCGATCGTAGGCGTGACGCAGGTCTATATCGGTCAGAAAGGGGAGGTGGCAGCGTAATGGATGCAAATGCGAAAGCAGCCCGCAAGAAAAAATCACGCACGTGATCCTCTGGATTGTGCTGCTGATCCTGTTCCTGGCATTTATCTTCCCGTTTTTACTGGTGCTGATCAATGTATTTAAGACAAAGGCGGACATCACGATCGCCCCGCTTTCCCTGATCGGTTCACATGGGTTTACCCTGGAAAACTTCCCGAACGCGATGCAGAAGATGAATTTCTGGGTGGTCTTCCGGAATTCTCTGATCGTGACTGTCAGCTCGACACTGCTGACCTTACTGTTTTCCTCAATGGCGGCCTTTGTCATCGTCCGGAATAACTGGAAAGCCTGTGCGCTGTTGTTTACCGGAATGATCGCCTCCATGGTAATCCCGTTCCAGGTACTGATGATCCCGCTGGTATCGCTGTACGGCGGCATCTTTGGAGTCCTGAACAGCCGTGTAACCCTGATCCTGATGCACACCGGATTTTCTGTATCCATGGCGACCTTCATGTTCCACGGCGCGATCCACACAAACATTCCGCTGGAGCTGGAGGAGGCTGCCCTGATGGACGGCTGTACAAGGTGGCAGACCTTCTGGAGAGTGGTTTTCCCACTGCTCAAGCCAACGGTCGCGACTGTTGCGATCATCAATGCGATGGCATTCTGGAATGACTACCTTCTTCCGAGCCTGGTGCTTGGGCGCAAAGAACTGTATACTATCCCGATCGCGACACAGGTATTCTACGGAACCTATTCCACGGATATCGGACTGGTCATGGCGGCTCTGCTGCTGGCAATGCTGCCAATCCTGATCCTGTATATCTTCCTGCAGCGTTATATCGTCGAGGGTGTTACCTCCGGAGCAGTGAAGGGCTGAGAGGAATAGAAAATTTCATAAAAATTGCGCGTAGCAATTACCGGCGCGGATGACAGAAAATTGGCCATGGAAAGTGGCCGGGACGCGGTGGGGATGCAAAACTGCTTTCCCATTGCGTCCATTTGTGGTACTATTTATGGTAAAACGACTAAAGTCGTTTACTATATTTGAGAATGACGCAGACTATAGGCGCGAACAAAATAGAATCGCAGAACAAATGCAGGACGGAGAAGCGGGCATGACTTACACACTGGACTTAACAGAATCGTATCTGGGTCTCCCGGTAAAGACAGGGCAGGAAAAAACACTTCTTGAGATTTTTGTCGATGGGGAGAAAAAATATGAATTGCAGGTTTCTGATCTGTTAAACGAATCCTGTGATTATTACTGCTGGCTGAGGCTCCCGGAATGCACCGGCAGGAAGATTGTTTTGATGGGAAATCTGAGCGCGGCTTATTTTGTGCTGGTAACGCAGGCCGCGCAAGCAGAGTATGCTCTGCTTGCGCGGCCGCTGCTTCACTTTACTGCGCTGCGCGGCTGGCTGAACGATCCGAATGGCCTGGTATACCATAACGGTACGTATCATCTGTATTTCCAACAAAATCCGGTCGATACCGAGTGGGGCAATATGTCCTGGGGACATGCGGTGAGCAAAGATTTGTTGAGCTTCTGGCAGACGGACACGGTGCTGCTGCCGGATGAAACGGGTACGATGTACTCCGGGAGCGGCCTGGTAAATGAGCGCGGTCTTCTGGGGCTGCCTGAGGATGCGCTCGTGTTCTTCTACACGGCGGCGGGTGGTATGAACCCGTGGAGCAGGGAAGCGTCCTTTCACCCGAAATCGGTATCTTTCCTGCCTGAAGGAGAGGGAAGCAGCACGGTTGGCGAAGAATGTACAGGTGATGGAGAAGATGCCGCGCGCCCAACCGGCACGAGTGCAGATGGTTTCATGCGGCAAATGGATGTGCGTGCGGCCGGCTTCGTGCAGGGAACCGGCACGAGTGCAGATGGTTTCATGCGGCAAACGGACACGGGTGAGGTTGACTTCGCTCAGAAAATCGGTACTGGTGCGGCCGGTTTTACGCAGCGGATTGCCGCAAGCACGGACGGCGGCTGGTCTTTGCGGAAGCTGCCGCGGGAGGCGGTGGGCGTGATCGGAGAAGAGTCGAGGGATCCGCAGGTCTTCTGGCATGAAGAGTCAGCAGCTTATGTGATGACACTCTGGATCCGGGGCGAGGAAATGGCAATCCTGCGCTCGGAGGATTTGCAGAACTGGGAGATGACAGACCGGTTTATCCTGCCCGGGGCGTTTGAGTGCCCGAACCTGTTCTGTCTGCCTGTCGCGGATGATTCCTGGCAGACGGAGAAAGCAGATGACACGCAGAGTGTGGCCCATGTGGGAACTGACCAGGCGAGGGCAGCGAATGTCACACAGGGAGCAGCAAATGCGGAACGCAGCCGGGGCGCCGGGACTGGAAAAAACACTCAGTGGGTATTGACTGCCGCAGACGGATCTTATTATCTCGGAGATTTCGACGGCTATCGCTTCCGCTCAGACGGGGTGCGCAAAAAAAGCTATCTGACTGATCTTCCATACGCGGCTCAGGTTTACAATGGAATAAAAGACCGCACAGTGATGATCGCCTGGCTGCGCACGAAAAATGAAGGCTGCCTCTATACCGGCGCGATGAGCCTTCCGCGTGAGCTGGGACTGATCAGGCGAAATGGGACGCTGATGCTTCAGATGCACCCGGTGCGGGAATACGAGGCGTCGAAGCGGAGGATTCTGTTTGGGGAAACCGGGGCCGGGAGTATCTCCACCTGTGCATCCGATGGCGGGTACACAGGCTCCTGGGCCTGTGAAATGTCAGATGGCTGCGTGTCGTTTGAAATCAGGGAGGAAGCCGTCACAGAGCTGGTGCTGAGGATGGGGATGTTTTCACGTGAGAGCAAACGCTCTGATTTGACCGGAGACGTATCGGAAGAGCTGGCGATGACGATAGAAACGTATTCTTCCCGGAACAGGTACTCCGATTTGGCTGCCGTATCACCGGAAAATCAGGCTCTGAAGGTGGAATTTTTCGGAAATACACTGACGGTGAAAAAGAACGCGATTTTATTTCAGGCAGGAAAATCTGTTCAGGCAGAAAATGTGGCCTGTAAAGGAAATGTCCATCTTGCGGAAAATACCGCCCGTGCAGAAGCTGCCGCTTGTCCGGAAAAGGCTGCGCGTGAGACCTCTGGCGGCATGGTGTACCGTACGAAATTGCCGGAATCCTTCGAGGAACTGCATCTTCTGATTGACCGCCAGATCATTGAGATTTATGGGAATCATGATACGCAGACTGCTTATTACGAAACCGGCTCGAACGAGCTGACGGGAACAATCCGGGTGACGGGATGTGCGGGGCTGCCGGAAGTGTATCAGTGGAAACGCCCCTGAGCCGGATGAGCCGAGACTAAATTTTGCCATTTTGCGCAGAAGAAACATAGTAAAACGATGAACGCCGTTTATGATAATATTCCAACAACACAGGGAGAGACAGGCATGGAGAAAGGAGAAGGCAGAGCTAAGGCTGTACGGACCTCAAAAAAAGATGCTATATGGCAGCGACGTTTTGAGCATCATTTTGAGGAGCTGCGCTGGCTGTATATGGAGCTGTATAACAATGGGGCGATGTTTGCGGAGCTGTGCGACCAGATGAAGCGGTTTTATCAGGAACGGAGGGCGCCGCTGAAGAAGCTGGGCCAGGAGCGGGAGAGCGACCCGGACTGGTACCGGCGGAACGATATGCTGGGCATGATGTTTTATATTGATCATTTCGCGGGCGATATGCAGGGTGTGGAGGATAAACTGGATTATATCGAATCCTGCGGCGTGAATTACATTCATCTGATGCCGTTTCTGGATACGCCGAAGGGACGCAGCGACGGCGGCTATGCCGTGGCCGATTTCCGGAAGGTACAGGAAAATCTGGGCACGATGGAGGATCTGGAGGAGCTCTCCCGGGCCTGCCACAGGAGAAAAATCAACATTTGCATGGATTTTGTCATGAACCATACTTCTGAGGATCACGAGTGGGCCAGACGCGCCCACGCGGGCGAGGGAGAGTACATGAGCCGGTATTTTTTCTTTGATAATTCTGCGATCCCATCGCAGTTTGAAAAGACGGTGCCGCAGGTATTTCCAACGACCGCACCGGGAAATTTTACCTGGCTGCCGGAGATCGGGCATTATGTGATGACGACCTTTTACCCGTATCAGTGGGACCTGAATTACCGGAATCCGCGCGTCTTTAATGAGATGATGTACAATTTTATGTATCTGGCCAATCGGGGCATTGATATTATCCGCATTGACGCGGTGCCTTATATATGGAAGGAGCTCGGTACTTCCTGCAGGAATCTGCGCCAGGTACATACCATTGTACGCATGATGCGTATGATCTCGGAGATCGTATGTCCGGGCGTACTGCTGTTGGGCGAGGTGGTCATGGAGCCGGAAAAAGTTGTCCCCTACTTTGGCAGTGTGGAAAAACCAGAGTGCCATATGCTTTATAATGTTACAACCATGGCAACGACCTGGCACACGGTCGCGACACGGGATGTTCGCCTGCTGCAAAAACAGCTGGATATCGTGAGCTCGCTTCCAAAGGACTATACCTTTTTAAATTATCTGCGCTGCCACGATGATATCGGCTGGGGGCTGGATTACGGCTTTCTCGCGCAGCAGGGGTTTGAGGAGCGGGCGCACAAACAATACCTGAATGACTATTTTGAGGGAAAAACAGGCGCAAGCAACAGCCGCGGCGAGCTGTACAATGCGGATCCGGTGACCGGCGACGCAAGATTCTGTGGAACCACCGCCTCGATGTGCGGCATTGAGAAAGCCGGGTTTGAGCAGGATGAGGCCGCGATGGAGAAAGCAATTGACCTGGATGTGATGCTTCATGCCTATATGTTCATGCAATCTGGCATCCCAATTCTTTATGGCGGCGATGAAATCGGGCAGGTGAATGACTATACCTATAAAGAAGATCCGGAGAAGGCGTCAGATTCTCGTTATATCCACCGGGGTATGATGCGATGGGATCTGGCCGGAAAGACAGACGACCCGGATTCCGTGGAGGCAAGGGTGTTTCACCGCCTAAGAGAGCTGGAAGAGATCCGGAAGCGGGAAAAGGTCTTTGTATCCTGTGCGGATACGTGGACGGTGGAGACGTGGGAGAACAGCGTCCTTTGTATCGGAAGGTACTACGACGGAGATAAGGTATTCGGTCTCTTCAATTTCAGCGAGTATGACAAGACTGCCTGGATCAATGAGACGGATGGCCTGTACGTGGATCTGCTCTCCGGGCGGACCAGGAAGGCATGCGGGGTGGATATTCCGGCGTATGGATTTTATTATCTGAAGAAAATCTAAGCGTGAGTTTTTGCAGAGAATATGTAAAATAAATTCGTCTTGAAGAATTTGGCCAGGCCAGAAGAATATTGTGAATGAATTTTTCAAATTTGGCATTGACTTTTTGCGTGACATAGCATAAGATAGGGGCAGCTAAGGAAAGTGATGATTCCATGGGCACAAAAAAGCGAACACCCTAGAGGATTGGCCCCTCTGGGGTGTTCTCGCTCGTTACGGTGAGCTGTTCCGTTCAGGCTGTTGCTGTCTACTTATTGCGGCCCAGCCATTTGCATATGTAGGCGCTAATTACATTTGCTCCGACAGCAATAAGAAAAGTGATGATTAAATCACACATGGAACATCACCTCCTTCCTGCTGGAAAGAGTCGACAGCAACACTATTATATCACATAAATTCTAATATGTCTATGAGGAGTTAATTATTTTTTTGTAATATAGTCTTATGTTTCAAAGAGTGATTCACGGAGGTTTCCTGTATGCCCATTTTAATGGACGAGCAAAATAGAATATTTACGATTCATACGAAGCACAGCACCTGCCAGATGGCTGTAGGGCAGTATGGGCATTTGCTGCATGTTTACTATGGAAAACGAATTCCCGCCTGCGATATGGCTGCGACTGACATCAATATCAATAACAGGACAGATGCAGGTTCGTCAAATGTAGACGGAGCAGTGGATCTGAGGTATCTTCTGACGTATTATGACCGCGGCTTTTCCGGCAATCCGAACGACGCAGGGATAGATCGGACGTATTCTCTGGACGCTCTGCCGCAGGAATATCCCTGCTTTGGCACCGGTGATTTCCGCAGCACGGCTCTGCAGATCCGCAATGCGGACGGGGTGAGCAGCTGCGATCTGCGCTATCAGTCTGCGCGTATACTGGACGGCAAGTATGGCATCCCGGGGCTTCCGGCGGTGTATGTGGATTCTGCTTCCTCCGCTTCCGCGCAGACCCTGGAGATTGTCCTTGAGGATCGTGTGCTCGGCGTTGAGGTGACTCTGCTTTATGGGGTTCTTTCTGATTCTGAGGTGATTACACGTGCCGCGAGGATCCGCAATTGCGGCAGGGAAAAAGTGTATATTGAGAAAGCGGCGAGCTGCTGTGTTGATTTTCTGTATGGAGATTTTGATTTGATCCATTTCCACGGCAGGCATGGGATGGAGAGACAGCCTGAGAGGAGCCCGCTGATCCGCGCGGAGCAGGTGCTGCAGAGCCGACGCGGCGCTTCGGGGCATCAGCAGAACCCGTTTTTTATTCTGGCTTCGCGTGAAGCCGGCGAGACGCAGGGCGAATGTTATGGCTTCCAGCTTTTGTACAGTGGGAATTTCAAAGGGGAGGTCTCGGTTGACCAGTACGGGCAGACCAGGGCTCTGCTCGGGCTTTCAGACGAGCTGTTTTCCTGGGAGCTTCGTCCGCAGGAGACGTTTGACACGCCGGAAGCGGCGCTCGTCTACAGCGCGGACGGATTTGAATCCCTTTCGGATGAATACCACTCTTTAATCCGGCGCCATGTATGCCGGGGAATCTGGAAAAATAAGCGCCGTCCGGTGCTGATCAACAGCTGGGAGGCCGCATATTTTGATTTTGACGCAGACAAGCTGGTGCAGATTGCAAAGCAGGCGGCCGCTCTGGGCGTAGAAATGCTGGTATTGGATGACGGTTGGTTCGGCAAACGGGACAGTGACAATACCGGTCTGGGAGACTGGTATGTCAATGAGGAGAAGCTGGGCTGCCCGCTCGGCGAGGTCGCGGAGCGGATAAACGCATTGGGGATGAAATTTGGACTCTGGATCGAGCCGGAGATGGTTTCCGAAGACAGCGATCTGTACCGCGCACATCCGGACTGGGCGTTTGCGATTCCGGGCAGGGCGCCGGTGCGCGGCAGAAATCAGCTTGTCCTGGACTTCTCACGGAAGGAGGTCGTGGATGGCATTCTGGAGCAGATTTCAGCAGTGATTTCCCGCGCGAACATTGCCTATATTAAGATGGATATGAACCGCCATCTGTCAGACATTTATTCGCTGACTGCACGGGAACAGAACCAGGGCGCGACATTGCACCGTTATATGCTGGGCGTCTATGATTTCCTGGAGCGCCTCGGGGCGCGTTTCCCGGAGATTCTTATCGAAGGCTGCTCGGGCGGAGGCGGTCGGTTTGACGCGGGGATGTTGTATTACACGCCGCAGATCTGGTGCAGTGATAATACGGACGCCGTCGAACGGCTTCGCATCCAGTATGGAACCTCTTTCGGATACCCGATTCCGGCGGTTGGGTCTCATGTATCCGCAGTGCCGAATCACCAGACCGGACGCAGTACGGACATTGCGACTCGCGGCGTGGTGGCGATGGCAGGAACCTTTGGCTACGAGCTGGATCTGAATTTGATTACGGAAGCGGAAAAAGAGATTGTCCGGCGGCAGATTCGGGATTATATCAAATACAGCGGTCTGATCCGGGAGGGACACTATTGGCGTCTTTCGGATCCGATGAAGAATGAGGAATACACGGCCTGGGAATTTTCGTCGGAGGATGGCTCGGACGCTCTGCTGAATCTTGTCCGGACAGGGGCGCATTGTAATTCTCCGGTAGAATATGTCCGTCTGCGCGGCCTGGTTCCGGATGGATGGTACCGTCTTGAGGAAACAGAGAGCACTTCCTGTGACCGGCGAGAGAAAAAGCCTGGGAACGCGATTCTTGCAAATGAGAAAAAGCTGTATCCCGGAAGCGCGCTGATGTCCGCCGGGCTGCCCGTACCGTGGATGGACGGCGAGTACCGGGCGTGGCAGGTGCATGTGGTGCGGGAAAGATGAAGATATGGGAGGCCAAACAATGCCAAAGTGGTTAAAGGACGCAGTATTTTACGAAATTTATCCTCAGTCATTCTATGATACCAATGGAGACGGAATCGGAGATTTTGACGGGATTATTGAAAAACTGGACTACATCAGAGGGCTGGGCTGCAATGCGCTGTGGATCAATCCCTGTTTTGATTCTCCGTTTAAGGATGGAGGATATGATGTGCGGAATTATAAAAAGACGGCGCCGCGCTACGGCTCCAACAGCGACCTGTACCGCCTGTTCGGGGAAGCGCACAAGAGAGGAATCCATGTCCTTCTGGACCTGGTGCCGGGACATACCTCGGAGGAACACGCGTGGTTTCTGGAGAGTAAAAAAGCGGAGAAGAGTGAGTATTCAAACCGTTATATCTGGACGAATAACTGCTTTCGGGCGCCCAAAAAGTATCCCTATATTGGGGGAGAGACAGAGCGGGACGGCGTGTATCTGCTGAATTTCTTTAAATGCCAGCCCGCGCTGAACTACGGCTTTCTGAACTGCGAGGAGGACTGGCAGCTTCCGGTCGATCATCCGGACTGCGTCGCAACGAGGGAGGCCATGAAGGATGTGATTCGCTTCTGGCTGGATCACGGATGCGACGGATTCCGCGTGGATATGGCGGATTCTCTCGTAAAAAATGATGATGAGAAAAAGTCGGGGACCTGCGCGATCTGGAGAAATATCCGCGAAATGCTGGATGAGGAGTATCCGGAGGCCGCGTTTGTCTCCGAGTGGAACAATCCGGAGAGATCCTTAAACGCTGCCGGCTTCCACATGGATTTTTATCTGAACTGGTCGGGCAATGGCTACAGCACACTCCTGCGCGATTATGAGTCGGGGGAGGACAACAGCTTCTTCAAAAAGGATGGGAAAGGAGACATTACCCGATTTCTGGATGAATACCTGCCACGTTACACGGCCACAAAGGGGAAAGGCTATTACTGCCTGCTGACCTGCAACCACGATACCATCCGTCCGAAATACAATCTGGACGACCGGGAACTGAAGCTGGTATACGCGTTCTTTTTCACCATGCCGGGAGTGCCTTTTCTCTATTATGGGGATGAGATCGGAATGCGCTATCTGAAGGTACCCACGAAGGAAGGCGGATATTTCCGCACCGGTTCGCGCACGCCGATGCAGTGGAACGCGCAGAAAAACGCGGGATTTTCCGACTGCCCGGAAGATACGCTGTATCTTCCGACAGACCCTTCTGCCGATGCGCCAAACGTGGCGGCGCAGGAAGCGGATGAGAATTCTCTGCTCAACACAGTAAAAGCCCTGCTCTGGCTCCGGCACGGGGAGGAAGACCTGCAGGCGGATGCGGATTTTGAGGTGATTTACGCAAAGAGCGGCAGGCTGCCGTTTATTTACCGCAGAGGTAACATCCTGATCGCCCTGAATCCTTCGGGAGAGATCGTGAGCGCTCCGGTGGAGGCGGGGGAGAGGAAGCTTCTCTTCGCGATCGGCGGAGGAAAGACGGATGCCGACAGAATTACTCTGGAGCCGCAGTCCTGTCTGGTGCTGAAGCTGCAACTTTCATAGCTTATGGAGGGCATAAGGAATGTTAAAACAGCATAAATTCTGGGCGACACTGATGGTAATCAGCTGCATGATGTGCCTGTGGAGTGGCCATCGGATGATTCATCCCAAAAAAGACTGAGACACAGGAAACATGATAATGCCGGTATGACTGAGAGCATACCGGCGTTTATTATGCACCCGGCCGCGTAAGGAATTATTCCGGCTAAAGCCGGCTGCGGCCGGCGCGGCGAATAGGGGAGAGGACTCCCCTGTTCGATTAATTATAAGCGATATTAAAGATATAAAATGTTTTACTTTTGCGTCTGATTTTTGCGACAAAATAGCAAAAATGTCTGTTGCCGGATAAGAACGCAAGTATTATAATACTGTGCGAGGGAGATTATGAAACCGTGATGGGGAAATAATGGGAATAAAAGAAATGAAAACGCCCCGTCAGGAAAACATTTTCAGGAAAAGGCTATTAGAGACTCGGGAGGAAAAATGAAAGAGGATAGCCGGATTAGATTTTACAGGACTTTTACGGAAGATTTCGTAGAGAGCCGGGATCAGGACTGTCAGGTACCGCCGGACTATGTGTGGGTGCGGAAGGATTTGGCAGGCAGGATTCTGGCTCGTTTGATTTATGCGGCAGCCTGGATATTCAGCCTGTTTTACTGCAGACTCTGGCTGAAGGTGCGGATACGGAACCGGTCCGTGCTGAAACAGTGCCGGGACAGCGGATATTTTCTGTATGGGAATCATACGCAGCCGATCGGCGACGCATTTATCCCGGCACAGGTGTGCGCGGACAGACATATTTATACAGTCGCCGGATCGGCAAATCTGGGCATTCCGGTGCTGGGGAAGCTTTTGCCCCTGATGGGCATCCTGCCCATACCGGACAACCTCTCCCAGATGAAGGAGTTCTGGAAGGCGATTGAGACCCGCATCGGGGAGAAAAAGTGTGTGATTGTATACCCGGAGGCGCATGTCTGGCCCTGGTATACCGGCATCCGCCCATTTCCGGAGACTTCGTTCCGTTTTCCGGTCGATTTGAAAGCACCGTCCTTTTGCATGACAGTGACCTATCAAAGCCCGGGGCATGGCGCGGCCGGTATTCTTGATTTTCCCAGGAAAACCAGAGCCGGAGATGGCGGGAAAGGGGCATGCGCGCCCCATGCAGGCAAAGGAAAGAGAAAACCACGGATTACCGTGTATATCGACGGGCCGTTTTACCCGGATGCTGCGTTATCCAGAAAAGAACAGCAGAAAAAATTATGCAGGGAAATGCACGAATGCATGACGGAAAGAAGTAAAAACAGTACGTATGAATACATTCGCTATGAACGATACGAAGAAAAACCTGCCGCCTCTGACGCCCCGGGCCTGGATGTTTCAGAATCCGGCGTGCAGAGTGGGAAAGTGTAATACCGGGGAAATCGTACTACCGGAGATAATCAGAAAGGGGAAGAGGAGTGAATATTTTATACTGTGGAGATGATAAGACGGAGGATGGGCTTCTGATTTCGATCCTTTCCCTGCTGGATGCAGTCGAAGAGGAGCTTCATATCTATATTCTGACCATGGAGAGGGCGCCGAGAGTGCCTGTGTCGGACCGCGCGGCGGAATTCCTTGACCGGAAGGTAAAGGAGGCCGGAGAAGAGAATTTTGTAAAAAAGATCGACGTCACGGAGCTTTTCGATCGGCAGCCGCCGACGGCAAACATGGAGACCCGGTTTACGCCTTATTGTATGCTGCGGCTCTATGCGGACCAGGTGCCGGAGCTCCCGGAGCGGATCCTGTATCTCGATAACGACGTCGTGTGCAGAACGGTGGGCGGAAGCCGGAAAAAAGCGGGGCAGCCGGACTCACTTCTTGATTTTTATTATCAGGATATGGAGGATTGGGAGCTTGCCGGTGTGCCGGACTATTATGGGAAATGGTTTTTTAGCAGCCGCCCATTTCGGCGGGACTATTTCAATTCGGGAGTCCTGCTTTTAAATATGAAAAAAATACGACAGACGGGGCTGTTTGAACAGTGCCGCGTCAGATGTGCCGAAAAAAAGATGTTTATGCCGGACCAGTCAGCACTGAATAAGCTTTCTGAGCGGAAAAAACGGATGCCCCGCCGCTTCAATGAGCAGAGAAAGCTCCATTCAGACACCGTACTCCAGCATTTTACGACCAGCTTCCGGTTCATCCCATGGCCGCATACGCTCACAGTCAAGCCCTGGAATACAGAGCTGGTACATGAAAAACTGAAGCTGCATGAATATGACGATCTGCTTGCGGCCTACCAGAGCCTGCTGCCGCAGATGAAGGGAGAGATCGCAGCCTGATGGCAAAGAAGGGGGATTTTTTGATGGACAGAATGGATCAGGAACAGATCCAGAACCTGGGGCAGAACCAGGATCAGAATCAGAACCGGGGACAGAACCAGAGCCAGAACCAGAGCCAGAACCAGAGCCAGAACCAGAGCCAGAACCAGAACCAGGAACCGGAACAGAGCCAAAGCCAGAACCAAAACCAGAATTCAGAAAAGGAGCTCGTGCCGATATTTTTTACAGTTGATGACAGCTACGCTCCTTATCTGGGTGTAGCGCTGCAGTCTCTGACGGAAAACGCGTCGGATTCCTGCCGTTACCGGGTGATTATCATAGAAGAGGATCTCAGCGAAGCAAACCGCGCCAGACTTCTGGAATATCAGGATGACCGCTTTGAGATTACCTTTGCAAAAATGAAAGAGAAGGCCACTGCCATTACAAACCGCGAGGAAAACCGGCTCCGGTGTGATTATTTTACGATGACGATCTATTACCGCCTGTTTATCGCGGAGATGTTTCCGGAATATGACAAGGCAATCTACATCGACAGTGATCTGGTGGTGCCGGGGGATATTTCCGAAATGTACCGCCGGGACCTCGGAGACAATCTGATTGCGGCATGTGTGGACCGCGCAGTCGCGAACAACGCAGCGCTTTCCTGCTATGCGGAGGGCGCACTTGGCATTGATCCGGAGTTTTATATCAATTCCGGCGTACTTCTGATGAACCTGAGGCAGCTGCGCAGGGAGAAATTTTCAGAACGCTTTCTTTCTCTGCTGTCCCGGTACCATTTCTATTGCATCGCGCCCGATCAGGATTACCTGAACGCGATCTGCCGGGGGAGAATCCTGTACCTGGACGGCGCCTGGGACGTCATGCCGGACAACAGCCGTCCCGCGGCCGCTGCCCCGATGCTGATTCACTACAACCTTTTCGACAAGCCCTGGTGCTATGACGGCATCCAGTATGAAGAATATTTCTGGAACTATGCCAGAGAGACTGCGTGGTATGAAGAGCTGCTTCGTTTTAAAGCAGATTACAGTGAGGAGCAGAAGGCTTCGGATCGGGCATGCATGGAGGAGATGCTGGAAAAGGCGGTGGAAGTGCCGGAGATGGATGTGACATTCCGGAAGGTGCGGGAAGCCGGGATTCCGGTTGAAATTCCCCTGCCGCGATAGCAGCTCCTTTCGGTAGCGTTTCGGGAGCTTAAGGACGAAATCCTGCGAAAAATGGGAAAACTCCTGTTTTGGTTTTTACAGGTTGGAGAAGACAACATTTCAGAAAAGTAAGCTGCGGCAGGCAATGGGCAGTTCCCATGGGAAAGAGAGGAGAAGCAGGGCATGATCATAGGAGGCAATAAGGATCTTGTGATTGAAAATATCAAAACCCGGGTGGAGCGGGGGGAGTGGAACGAAAAGGTGGAGGTGGACGACCCGAATCTGACCCAGGAGCAAAAGCTGGCACTGGTTTACCGCCACCTGGAGCAGCGCGGCACCTTCAAATACCAGCGAAATAACCGTCTGGCCCGCCTGGTGCTCGGAACCGTGGCCTTCTGGCAAAATCTGGGCACCCGGATCGTCGGTATGGAAAACATCAGAGAAATCACAGGCGGCGCGATCATCACAAGCAACCATTTCAACCCGCTGGACAATACCGCTATCCGCAAGATGGTGCAGAAGGCCGGGAAACCGCATCTCTACATCGTGAGCCAGGAGACCAATCTCGCGATGGGCGGGCTCGTCGGCTTTATGATGCGCTATTCGGACATCGTGCCGATTACCTCCGATGGCACCTACATGGAAACAAAATTTTCCGGGATGCTGAAAACCCTTCTTGAAAGGAAACAGTATGTGCTGATCTATCCGGAGCAGGAGATGTGGTTCAACTACCGCAAGCCCCGCCCGCCCAAACGGGGTGCTTATTTCTACGCGGCAAAATACCAGGTACCGGTGATTTCCTGCTTTGTCGAGATCCGGGACAGGAAGCAAAAGGAGAATGAAGAGTTTTACCGGACATCCTATATCGTACATGTCCTTCCGACCATCTTCCCTGATCCCGGAAAATCCGTCCGCGAAAACAGCTTTGCGATGAGGGAGCAGGACTATCAGCAGAAGGTCGGGGCATATGAGACGGCCTATGGCAAAAAACTGGACTACACGTTCTCGGAGGATGATATTGCGGGGTGGATTCCGGGCTGATCTGCCTGCATGAGTTCTAATTCTGATTCTTTCTTCATATATTGTTATAGCGAAAAAATACTGGCGGCCGGTTTTGCGAGATGCAGTGCCGATTGAGAACAATTCAGGACAGTTCTGTTGCCTGCCGGCTTTTACAGGAATATTGGGGAGAGTGTCAGATTATGAGGGAGAACGGAAGGATCGAACAGAAGCTTTATACGGTTACGGAAGCCGTGCAGAAGAGCGGAGTCCCATCCCATGTACTGCGGTACTGGGAGGATGAGCTTGGTATGACGATCAGGAGGTCAGCTTTAGGGCACCGCGTTTACAGTGAAGAGGATCTTGCGCTTTTTCATCGTGTGAAGGAACTGAAAGAGATGGGAATTCAGCTCAAGGCGATCCGGCTGATGCTGGATGGCTCGGCAGACAGAGCAGACAGCCTGCGCCCGGAGCGCCTGTTTGGAGGGGCAGATGAAGAGCGGCCGGAGCGTCTGTCTGAACAGGCAGATAAAGAGCAGCCAGAGTATTTATTTGGACAGGCAGATGAAGAGCAGCCGGAGCGTCTGTCTGGAGTGGCAGATGAAGTGCGGCCGCAGCAGTCCTCTGAGAAAGAGAAGAGTTCACAGCCGGAGCGCCTGTCTGGGAATCTGGAATATGAGATGATACCAGTTGCGGAGACGGATAACTACCTGAGGTTTGAGTCGATGCTGCGCAGCCTGATCAGTGAGACGGTCGCGGAGCAGAATGAAAACCTGAAACAGGCGCTCTCGGATCTGATCCGTGATGAGATGGATGATCTGTACATACAGCTTCAGAAGGATGAAAGCTGGCGGGAGGCGGCAGCGGCCCGAATGGGGGGAAGGGGTTACGATGGGCCTGGAAAAAGAGGCTTACTGGAACGAATCAGAAAGATGATAAAGTGGTGATATGGGGGCGGACAGCTTCGCTGCCCGCCCCCATGCGTATTTTACATTATTCTGCAGAAATTGCTCCTGTCGGACAGACAGATTCGCAGGTGCCGCACTCAAGGCATGCATCCGGATCGATTACATACTTGCCGTCGCCTTCAGAGATCGCCTCAGCCGGGCACTCGCCTGCGCATGTACCGCATGCTACACACTCATCAGAAATAACATATGCCATGATTTTTTCCTCCTTAATTTAGAATGAAATGATAGTGAAGACTCTCGAAGAATCTTTGCCTTATTCTAATACAAAACGCATGAATAGACAAGTCTAATCTGTAATTTTTCAGGGTTGTTTCACGAACATTTTTTACCACGATTCCTTGCCTGGTGCAA
>JAJQBS010000043.1 GCA_021203145.1 Lachnospiraceae bacterium
TCCGATGGCCAGGCTACGAAATTAGTCCTAAAATATGCGGAGTTATCGTTTAAGGAGGTAACAAAATGAAGAAGAAACAGGTATTAAGCGTGGCTCTTGCGTCCGTTATGGTTCTTTCTCTCGGAGTAACAGCTTTTGCTGAGGAAACCGAAAAGGAAGTGAAGAATCTGGCAGTGAATGACCTGGCTTACACAGGGGAGCTGACAATCTTCCACTACTCCACATCTGAGGAGTCAGAGGGCAATGGCGGATCTGATGGATTCCGCAGCGTTCTTGCAGCGTGGGATGAGGCGCATCCCGAGATTACACTGACACAGGAAATCCTGGCAAACGATGAGTACAAGACACAGATCGCTACACAGGCGGCGGCCGGCGATCTTCCGGACGTATTCCTTCTCCAGGGCATGAACACCGTAGCATGGGCGGAGCAGGGACTGATTATGGATCTGACAGATATCATTGCAGAGTCTCCGTATTACGATGACTACAACACCGCATATTTCACACCGTTTACGACAGCTGACGGCAGCATTTACGGATATCCGGTACTCACCGGCGGCACCTGCACAGTTGTCATCTATGACAAGGAAATGTGGGCGGAAGCCGGTTATGACGAGTTCCCGAGTACATGGGAAGAGGTTGAAGAAGCGGTTGCTTACTTCAGCGAGCAGGGTATTGACACGATCGCGTTTGGCAACGGCGGACAGTGGCAGGCAAACTCTGATTTCCTTTCCACCCTTGGAAACAGGTACACGGGTCCCGACTGGTTCCAGAGCCTGATCAACAAAGACGGCGCGGCTTTCACGGATGAGGATTTCGTGGCTGCACTGACTGAGATGCAGTACCTTTTTGCTGAGACAGAGATCTTCAACGAGGACTTCAATGTAGTTACAAACGAGGATGCACGTGAGTACTTCATCGCCGGCGACGCGGCAGCATTCATCGGCGGCAACTGGGATGAATCCTACTTCGCAGCTACCCTGCTTGAGAGTGATGAGGAGAAATACAACAACTTAGGCTTCGCGGTACTTCCGCAGCCGGCAGACGCTGAGTACGCACCGAATTCTCAGAACATCGGCCTTGGCTATGCAGTGGCGTTCAATGCAAATCTTGCAGACGATCCGGACAAGCTCGCGGCAGCAATCGATCTTGCACAGGAAATTACCGGTCCGGCATTCGCAAGCTTTGTTGGTGAGTATTACGCACTGGGTGGTCTTACAACGGTGGACGACGTAGACCTTTCCGCATTTGATCAGATTACAGTAGATTTTTATAACTGGTCTTATGTTGATACAGAGGCATGCGAGATTTATGATTCCTACATCAGCAGTGCTGTATGGGATGTTCTGAATACGGATCTTCAGACTATGATGAACGGCGATATTACTCCGGAAGAAGTAGCTGCGAATGCACAGGCTGCTTACGAAGAAAATTATTAAAAAGTAAATTGCCGGAAAACAGGCGGAAAATAAACAAATGATTCAATGCCGTTCTGCTCACAGGAGTGGGCAGAACGGTTTTTGGCAGTAAAAGAGAAAGAGCCGTGCGGCAGGAAAGCGAGGAGAATAAAATGCTTAATGCGACCAGACCAAAGAATAAGACAATCTTCCTGTATCTGATTATCCCGGTGGCGCTGTTTGTTTTTTGTGTCTTTGTGCCGTTGGTAACAGCGTTTGTATACAGTTTTTATGAGTGGAAGGGCGGCCCGAACAAAACGTTTAACGGGCTGACAAATTATATCAAGCTGTTAAATGACACGACCTTCTGGGAAGCCTTCGGGCACAACATTTATCTTGTAGTCGCCTGTATCATCGGTCAGATCGGCATTGCGTTTGTCCTGGTGATGATGGTGAATTCCAGGCTGGTGAAGTTCAAAACGATCCACCGCACGTTCGGCTTTTTCCCAAGTACGATTTCGGCTGTCTGCATCGGTATGATCTGGACAATGGTTTATCACAATAAATACGGTATCCTGAACTGGTTCCTCAGGGCAATCGGGCGGGATGACCTCACACAGGTATGGCTGAATAATACAAAGCTGGTAATGCTGCTGGTCACGATCCCGCTGATCTGGCAGTATATCGGCTATTACATGGTGATCATTCTTTCCGCGATCTCCAGCATCAGTACGGATATTTTTGAAAGTGCGGAAATTGACGGGGCAAATGGTGTGCAGCAGGCACTGCATATCACGCTTCCGCTGATCAAGAATACAATGCTTGTCTGCGTTACGCTTTGTATTGCGGGTAATATGAAGGCGTTCGACAGTATCTATGTCATGACGAGCGGCGGCCCAGGTACGGCATCCATGGTTATGGCTATGTATGGCTATCAGATCTCGTTTAGCCAGAGCAATATGGGCTATGGCAGCTGTATTTCAGTAGGCATCTTTGTTCTGTCACTGCTTGTCATCGGCGGTTCGCAGCTGCTGATTAACAAAGCGACACAGGGAAAGGGGGAGGACTGATATGAAAAAGAATGTGCCAGGTACACACAAGGTCAGAAGGAGCGCCCTGAGCATTTTTATGAACCTTATCCTCTGGATTTTTTCTCTTTCCTGTATTTTCCCGATCGTCTGGATGTTGTATTCTTCGCTGAAGGAAAAACGTGTGTTTAATGCGGATATTGTTGGCCTGCCTAAGAATCCGACTCTTTACAACTATATCCGAATCCTGACGAATCCGGATTATCATCTTGCCCAATCCATGTGGAACAGTGTGCGCACAACCGGCATTTCGATTGTACTGATTATATTGTTCAGCTTTATTGTCGGCTATATTCTGGCCCGCGTGCGGTTTAAGCTGAATCGAGTCCTGTATGTCATGTTCCTGATGGGGATGCTGATCCCGATTCATTCCCTGCTGGTGCCGATTTATGTCGTGTTCCTGCGATTTGGGCTGTCCAATAAATGGTTTACGCTGATATTGCCCTATGTTTCTTTTGGACTGCCGATGGGGATCTTTCTGGTCGAGGGCTATGTAAAGACGATTCCGGTTTCTCTGGAAGAGGCAGCTTCCATTGACGGCAGCAGTTTTTCTTATACTTTGTGGAAGATCATTTTCCCAATCTGCAGACCGATCCTTGTGACGGTTGCGATTATTCAGGTGTTCAGCTGCTGGAATGAATTTTCGTTCGCATTGGTTTTGATCCGGGATTCCGCGCTGCAGACAGTACCACTTGCCCTGACACAGTTCAAGGGTCAGTTTGCTTCGGACTATCCAAAGCAGATGGCTGCAATGCTGATCACGATGTCTCCGATTATTGTCCTGTATTTTGCGTTCAGCAAACAGATTATCAAAGGGATGGTAGCCGGGGCGGTAAAGGGCTGAAGGGGTTGACATTAAAAACTATTTCCTTTTGTAAACAATTTCGTTACAGCGATGAAAAAACCGGTATGTATTCTTGCATATCGGTTTTTTCGATTACTATAATAAAAATTAAGAACAAATTGATGACACGTTAAAAGCATTACAAATTTACAGGACTTGGTATTCCGGACAGTTAAAAAAATGATTGGATGAGAATGAAAAAAACACAAGACATTCAGCGGATTATGTGTTAATAATATATATAGAAAGAATAAATTGCGACGGATTGGGAGGGCTTTATGTTTCGACTTGAACTGAATGAAAACTGGAAGATGAGGGCGGTAGAACTGCCGCCCGGCGCTGATTTACCATCGGACGCTCTTTGCGATACGGAAAATGCGGCATATTCTGTGGACGCTGCAGAGTTTATCCCTGCCGTGGTACCGGGTACCGTATATACGGACCTGCTGCGGGAGGGCAGAATGGAGGATCCGTTCTGGAAGGACAATGAGGATGCGGCGCTGCATTTGATGGACAAGGATTATGAATATGTGACGGTGTTTGACTGCCCGGAGGACTTGTTCGCGTGTGAGCGTGTGCTGCTCCGGTTTGACGGCGTAGACACGATTGCGGATGTTTATCTGAATGGCGCCTGGCTGGGTTCTCCCCACAATATGCACCGGATCTGGGAATATGAGGTCAAATCGTCGAAGAAAAATGAACTGAAGCCGGAGGGGAACGAGCTGCGCGTCTTATTCCACTCGCCGACGAAATATATTGCAGAGGCATATAAAGAACGTCCGACCAGAGGCTCGGAGGACGCGATGGACGGCTTCGTACATATCCGCAAGGCGCACTGTATGTTCGGCTGGGACTGGGGCGCGCATCTGCCGGACGCCGGCCTGTTCCGGCCGGTATCTCTTCTGGGCATCGACAAGGCGAGGATTAACAGTGTGTATATTACGCAGAAGCATGAGGACGGGAGGGTGACGCTGCAGCTGGATGCAGAGACGAGCTGGACCCGGGGAGCCGGGCTGCGTCTGATGGAGGAGCCAGATGACGGCTGCTTCCGTGTGGTGGTGACGGCGCCTGACGGCACAGTTTTTCAGACGGAGAGCGACGGCAGGACGCCAGGACATATGGAGCTGGCGATTGATCATCCCATGCTCTGGTGGCCGAATGGATATGGCGGGCAGTATCTTTATACGGTATCGGTGGAGCTGATTGAGAAGCACCGCAATGGCAGGCCAGCGCCATTTGGAGCGGAGCAGACGGGGCAGCCGGCTTTCCGCGAGGATGGGCAGGGCATCCAGAAAGAGGCTGTGGATGAGGCGGTGGTTCTTGATACCTGGACGCGCCGCATCGGCCTGCGCACGATGACGATGCACCGGGAGAAGGACGAGTGGGGCGAATCCTTTGCCTGCCAGGTCAATGGCGTGGATATTTTCGCGATGGGCGCGGACTATATTCCGGAGGACCACCTGCTCGGACGTGTGACACCGCAGACGACCCGGACGCTTCTGGAGAAGGCTAAGTGGGCGAATTTCAACGCGATCCGCGTCTGGGGCGGCGGCTATTATCCGGACGACTGGTTTTATGACATCTGCGACGAGCTGGGGCTGGTCGTGTGGCAGGACTTTATGTTCGCCTGCGCAGTGTATGATCTGACGCCGGAGTTTGAGGCAAATATCCGCGCGGAATTCGCGGACAATATTAAGCGCCTGCGCCATCATGCGAGCCTGGGACTCTGGTGCGGCAATAATGAGATGGAATCCTTTGTCGATGAACGCAATTCCTGGGTGACAAAGCCGCAGGAGGTGCGGGACTATCTGTTTATGTACGAGCGCGTGATCCCGCAGGAGCTCGCGAAGCATGATCCGCAGACGTTTTACTGGCCGTCGAGCCCGTCTTCGGGCGGCTGCTTCGACGCGCCGCAGGATCCGAACCGGGGCGACGTCCATTTCTGGCAGGTATGGCACGGCAACCGGCCGTTTACCGAGTATCGGAAGTATTATTTCCGCTATCTGTCGGAGTTTGGCTTCCAGTCCTTCCCGGCGATGAAGACCATTGAGACGATCAGCGACGATCCGGCGGACTACAACATCTTTTCCTATATTATGGAGAGGCATCAGCGCAACGACAGTGCAAATGGCAAGATTATGAATTATATGCAGCAGACCTACCGCTACCCGTCCGACTTTCAGACGGTGCTGTATGCGTCGCAGCTTCTGCAGGCGGACGCCATCCGCTACGGCGTCGAGCATTTCCGCAGGAACCGCGGCCGTTGTATGGGAGCGATCTACTGGCAGCTGAACGACTGTTGGCCGGTGGCCTCCTGGTCGTCGATTGATTACTGCGGGCGCCTGAAAGCGCTGCACTATTACGCAAAACGCTTTTTTGCTCCGCTGATGATCTCCTGCGAGGAACAGGGGATGATGACGTCCGGGAAGAAGCTGGTGCGCGAGCATTTTGAGTTTGAGAAATCCATCCGCCTGAATGTGGCAAATGAGACCATGGAAGACGAGGCAGTGACCGTGCGCTGGGCACTGCGCGACCCGTCTGCGAAGATTCTGCAGAGCGGTGAGACAAAGCTTGTGGTACCGGCGCTGACGAGCGTGTGGCTGGATAAAATCGAGTTTCCGGACGCGGATATTTACCGCGAGTATGTCAGCTATGAGCTGGAGAAGGATGGGGAGGTCGTCTCGGAGGGCACGGTGAATTTCTCCTATCCGAAGTATTTCCGCTATGAGGATCCCGGGCTTACCTGCCGTGTGATCGACGGGGAGATCGAGGTGACGGCGTCCGCTTACGCGAAGAGCGTCGAGATTCGAAATGAGAATGAAGACCTGATTCTTTCTGATAATTATTTTGATATGAACAGCGGCACGAGACGCGTCCGGATTGAATCCGGAGATGCCTCAAAGCTGAGGCTGCGTAGTGTCTATGACATTCGGTAGCAGCGGCTGGGGACTGCCGGGAAATAACCGGTGCAGACTGTGCCGGGTAATGCGTGAAGTGCAGGCTCTAAAAGCGTAGACTGGCGAGACTTTTAGAACCTGCGCTTTGCGTCTGGTCAGTTTTTCCCGGTGTGGCTTTTTCGCCCTTCCTCTGCCTGTTTTTTACTGGCGGGATCCTCTTTATCGGAAGAACCGAGTACACGGGCAACAAGCATCATGGCGTAGAGCAGAACCGGGACTACGACGGTGCAGACAATAGAAGCCATCAGCATATTCTGCGTGGCGGGGCTGGCAGTCAGCCCGAGAATGAGCGTGACGACATACATGCCGGCCAGAAGAATGACGCCGGCCATTGCGGCGACGCGTTTTAGCTTTTCCATGTTGAATGTCACTTCCTTAATATTTTTGAAATCATTTTACCAGATATGAATCGAAAAGAAAAGGGTAGACTTCCCTGCAATCTGGTGCTACAATCTTTTCTGGCATTGCATCACTTTAGAGCGAGGATACTCCAATGGTTGAATTATTCAAAGCCTTTTTGTTCGGAATCATCGAGGGAATCACGGAATGGCTCCCGATCAGCAGCACCGGACACATGATTCTGTTAAACGAATTTATCAAGCTGGATGTTTCGGATGAGTTTTACAGCATGTTTCAGGTCGTGATCCAGCTGGGGGCGATCATGGCGGTCGTGGTCTTGTTCTGGAAGCAGATTTTCCCGTTTGGAAAGCCCCGGGGAAGGCGGGCCAGGCACAGTGTCCGCGGGATCCAGAGGTATGTAAAGCCGGAGATTTTTATGCTCTGGTTTAAAATTCTTGTGGCATGCATCCCGGCGGCGGTCGTTGGTATTCTCTTTGACGAGCTGTTTGAGGCGCTGTTTTATAATTACCTGACTGTGGCGATCATGCTGATTCTGTTCGGAATCGCTTTTATTGTCATTGAGAACATCAACAGGGGGCGCGAGGCGAAGATCCTTTCGCTATCGGATATTTCGTTTCGGACGGCGTTTCTGATCGGGATTTTCCAGCTCATCGCCGCGATTTTTCCCGGCACCTCCCGGTCCGGCGCGACGATTGTGGGGGCATTGCTCCTGGGAGTTTCGCGGACTGTGGCGGCGGAGTTTACGTTTTTCCTGGCGATTCCGGTCATGTTCGGCGCGAGCCTTCTGAAGATCGTGAAATTCGGGCTTTCCTTCAGCCAGATGGAGCTGACGATTCTTCTGATCGGCATGGTGACGGCATTTGTATCGTCTCTGATTGTCATCCGGTTTCTGCTGGGTTATATTCGGAAGCATGATTTCAAGGTGTTCGGGTATTACCGGATTGTGCTGGGGGCAGTTGTGATTGTTTATTTCCTGGCGGCCGGGGCATAAAGTCCTGGCGCGGAATGACCGGCTATCCTGCGTTGCCTGATGCGGCAACCGGAAGTGCAGAAAGACCCGGCGCACGAAGCGGACGGCTGCAGTAAGAATCTGTCGCGGAATGATATGCCCATCCCGCACCGCCTGATACGCGTATCGCAAACTCAAAAAGCCTCGTCGCAGCTAAAGAGGAATGGAGATGATGCATATCCATGGAAGATATGGCCTTTTACTTAGAGGACGCCATGCAGATACTGGCGAAGACTTATCACAAGATCCTGAAAATTAATCTTTCGACGGACACTCATATTGACATCAAGGTTTATGAATCCGAGCAGAATGACAGCTATGGGTATTCGAAGAAAATATCCGACTGGCTGAAAAATTTTGCAGTGTCCGGGCAGATTTATGAAAAGGATGTCGAGCAATATCTGCAATTCACCGATGTCGAAGTGATCCGGGCGCATTTTGAGCACAGTGATGAATGCCTGCGCCTGCGCTACCGCCGGAGGACGCTGGGCTCCTTCCGGTGGGTGATGATGGAGCTTTTGAAGGCGAGCGATTATTTTTCGGACAACCAGACGGTCATGCTGTACATCCAGGACATTCATGACACCTATATCCGTGAGTTTGAGACGCAGAGGGAGCTGGAGTACCTGAGCCGGTTTGACACGCTGACAGGGCTGAAAAATCTATATTCCTACCGTTCTATGTGCGATATGGTCTCGTCCGGACGCAGCGCACGCCCGATTGGCATCCTGTTTGCGGATTTAAATGGCCTGAAGGTGATCAACGACACAATGGGGCACGACAAGGGAAATGAATTTATCCGCAGCTTTTCAGCCATGCTCTGTGCTGCTTTCGATACATATGAATCCTTCCGGATCAGCGGAGATGAATTCCTGGTGGTGAGTGTCGATGATGACGAGGGGACATTTCTGGAAAATGCGGAGAATTTTAAACGCCTGATCAATAATGACGGATTCCCCCGCGCCGCGATCGGGATTGCCTGGAAATGCGGCAAAAGCATCGCGTCTGTGTGCGAGGAAGCCGAGACGCGGATGTATGAGGATAAGCAGTACTTTTATGAAAATCATCCGGAGCTTAAACACAGCATAGTGGAGCATGCCTATCATGATGAGATGTCCTCGCTGATCAGTGTGCTGACGGATTCCTATGAGGTCCTCCTGATCGCCGATCTGAATAAGGATACCTACCATATCATCAAGCAGAATTCGACGAGCATCAAGGCGGGCGAGCCGATGAACGGGGTTTATTCCAGACGAAATGATAATTTCTGTGAGGATTCTGTCTCGACAGATTTTCGCGAGCTGCGCAGGCAGGTCGGGAGCATCGCGAATCTGAAAAAACAGCTGTGCACGGAGACTCATATTATCTGTGATTACCGCCTGAAGAACGGACAGTGGCGCGAGTCCTCCTTCTGGAAGCTGGGAGTGGATGCCGAGGGAGAGCCGACCAAGCTGATCTATTATTCCCAGGGCATTGACCAGTCCACGGCAGAACGTCTCAGCCATCGTTTCGAGGCGGAAGAGACCCAGGAGATTATGGCGAACCTGACGGAGGTGTACCGTTCCATCAGCGTGATTGACCTCAACACAGAGCAGACCCGGCTGCACAAGAACGCTGCCCTGCCGGACCTGGTGAGCGCGATTCTGGAGGAGGCGCCCTATGACGAGATGATCCGGCAGTTCGCCGGGAAATTTCTCATGGAAGCGGACGCGCCTGTTTTCATTGAGGAAACCAGGCTCCCACGCGTATGCAAGGAACTGAAGGATAAAATGACCTATATGGTCTTCTGCAGAATCCGGCCGGATATGCACACGTCCGTCGGGGCAAAATATGAGAAATTCAGCTTCTGCTACTCCAGAAAGGGCGATCAGACGATCATCCTGGCGACCAGAGACATTACAAGGGCTGTCGAGTGGGGGCAGGAGATCGGACATCCCTCTTCTTCATAATCGAGAGAATGCGGTCGATTTTCCGGATTTCCTCCGGAGTTTTTCCATTTTTCAGCGCCTGGATAATGGCGTCTGTCTCGGCCGCATCAAAGGACACGTTTCCGGCGCCGGACTGCGCAAGGGACATGAAAAACGGCAGCAGCTCACTCTGGCTCATGCCCTGCGCCTGCCGGGCGAGGGAGGAGAGGGTCTGCAACCTTTCGGGGTCAATTCCGGCAAGCGCGGGGTTGTTCATCCAGCTGGTATCATTCATGACAGATTTCCTTTCTTTTATTGACAGTTTTGGTTCCGGTTTATCCGGGTCAGGTTGCCTTGCGCGGCTCTTCGGGCTTTGGCTCTTCCTGCACGGGCTCTGGCTGCGGGGCAAACATTTGGTACAGCTCAATCATACTGATCATCTGCAATGCCTGGTCAATCATTTCCTGCTCTTCTCCTTCACAGTACTCTTTTAAATCGGCCAGGATATCAAGCAGGTCGCCGGAATCCTCCGGCTGCTCAGTATAGTATTTCATGATATTCTGAATTTCCATGAGCTTGATCAGGATGGAAAATGTTTTCTGACTGTGCGTGGGAAGATGAGGGAGGAGGGCCTTGACCAGCTGCAGATGGTTTTGGTTGGCGATCTGATCCAGCCTGGTAAGCATAGCCATTCCCCCTTGCGTTTCTGAAGACAGTCTTCTGGCTCTGGCACTATTCTATGCAGGACGTCTGTAAAAATAGAAGGGAATATTTTACGAGGGTCTGTTTTGCCATTGCGGCATATTCTGATATTGTGAGAATGAGAGGATGCTGCCGCATTGCGGCATTGGAAAGAAACGAGGGTGATGGATATATGTCGACGCGCATTGTGGCGGAGGGCAATTCTTTTTACGAGATTGACGAGGAATGCGTAAGAAGGCGGGCGTCTGAGGCCGGCAGCGAAAAAGGAAAAACAGGCGGCGGGAAACGCCCCGGAAGGGAATACCGGAATATCAGGGGAGGATCCCGGCCGGGAGCAGGGACGCCGACAGGGCGGTGAAACCGGCGATCAGAACCTCCACCGTCCGCAGGAACAGGAAATCGGGTAGGGGGAGTCCTCTCTCCCTATCCTTCTGCGCGAGCAGGGTGCGGCTTTAACCGCAAAATTCCTTACCAGGCTTTGCACAGCAGAAAGGCCGGCGTCAGTCCGACGCCGGCCTGATCTGGGAGATGTCACTGTCAATCATCATAGAGTAGTTGGTGTAATAGACGACAAAACCGGGCTTTGCGCCATTGGGCTTTTTGACATGCTTTTTTTCTACATAGTCCACCTCGACCTTGCTTGCCCCGCGGTTTTTCGAATAGAAGGCCGCGAGACGCGCGGCGTCCTCGAAGGTGGTATCGGGCGGCATCCCGCCGCCGGCCCTGACGATGACGTGAGAGCCGGGCGCGCCCTTTGCGTGGAACCACCAGTCCCCGCCCGAGGCGAGACGGAAGGTCAGCTCCTCGTTCTGGTAATTGTTTTTGCCGACATAGATGTCGTAACCGTCCGAGGAGATGTAATGGTAGGGCCGGGAGGTGACCTTCACCTTTTTCCCGGTATTGCGGCGGCGGATGTAGCCCGCATCGGTCAGCTCCTCCCGGACCTGCACCAGATCCTCCTCCAGAAGAGCCATATCCAGGAACGCGCAGATGGATTCCAGGTGTTCGATTTCAGCCTGTGTGTCCCTGACCAGCTCGCTGAGCGCATCGTAGGTGCGCTTGAGCTTGTTGTATTTGTCAAAGTATCGCTGTGCGTTTTCCTGCGGCGTCAGTGTGGCGTCGAGCGGAACTGTGATCATCTCATTGGTATAGTAATTCAGGGCCTCGAAGCTTTTTGCTCCAGGCTGCACGTCGTAGCCGTATGTGTGGATCAGTTCCCCGTAGATGCGGTATTTATCCCGCTTCCCGGTGTCTTTGAGCTGTTTGAGCTGGAGCTCGTATTTTTTGCGGCAGCGGTCGAGCGCGGTCGAGGCGATACGGCGCAGGTCTGAGGACTTCTGGCGGATCCGTGTCACCGTATTTTTCATTGCGTAATATTGCTCCAGCATTTCGGAGGGCGAATCAAAACGGCAGAGGCAGGATGCCGGATCCGATGCGGCGCACTCCTTCTGCAGGCTGTCCGTCTGGCCGGATTTGTCCTCGTACAGGGTGAGGGGCAGCGAAGAAAACTCAATGGGAGTCTGCCTGCCGTCGTCTTCATAGATGATGGCAGGGGTAAAATTCTGATCCTTTACATCCTGGATCATCCGCTCAAACATGTGGTAAATATGAATCCTGGAGAGCTCGTCAAAGGAGCGGGCGCTCTGCGACGACTCAATGCCGGCGCGGTGGCAGATCTCCTCGGCGATGAGGGGACTGATACCGGTATACGAGGTATAGATGGCTTTGGCGAGTGTGACCGGCTTACGAAAGACAGTGTCGCAGAACTCCTCCTGCGTCGTGGAGAGAGGGTCGGATTTTTCCTGTGTGACCGCGATAAAGTATGGCCTGCCGGGCAGTACCTCGCGCACGGAGCTTGTCATCGCACCGACGTGTTTGATGCTGTCGATGATCATGCCGGTATCATCGCAGAAAATCAGGTTGCTGTGTTTGCCCATCAACTCGATGATCAGGTCTTTGCGGCAGAGATCGCCCATCTCGTTATAATGCTCGATCTCAAAGTGGATGATGCGCTCCAGGCCGGGCTGCCAGATGCGCACAATCCTGCCGTTCGCGATGTGCTTGCGCAGGAGCATGCAGAAGTTCGGCGCAGTCATGGGTGAGGGCTTGTTCGTCTTTGTCAGATAAATCAGCGGCAGGCTTGCGCTTGCCGAGAGCAGCAGACGATACTGCTTCGAAGTACTTTTCAGGGTAAGCAGCAGCTCGTCCGCTTCCGGCTGCGCGATTTTGCTGATCCGCGCCCCGGTCAGCTTTTCGGAGAGCTCCGCTGTAATATTTGCTAAAACAATGCCGTCAAGGGCCATTTGAAATTCCTCCAGTCGGATGATGCAGGGGATAACAGGTGAATCGGCGTCCGCGATTTCTGGCGCAAGCCAGGGATCTGCCGGAAAATAACTTATGCATTTTGCACCGCCTGATCCGCGAATCGCAGATTCTAAAAGCCTCGCCGTCAGGACGCCGGGCGTGTGCCACTTTTGCGCGGCACAGGGATTATCATAACAGATGTTCCCAAAAAAAACAACGCCGCTCTATTGAGTTTTATGAGAAAAACATGTATACTGAAAAACTGAAAACGGCTGACGGCGATCCCCCTGTTGCTTTGGGTGCCAAAAGTGGTTTACGAACTTCCGGCACGGAAACCGATCCTGCGAAATGGGATGGGCGGCAGCCGGATGGGATAAAATGGAGAGAAACAAATGGATGAAGAATATACACTGCTGGGGGAACCGGCAAGAGAAGATACAAACGTGGTTTCCGGGACCGGAAGCGTGCACGATCTGGAGCAGTACAGTTATTTTGACGGCGAAGGAATCCTGAATTCTATTGATTTTCCTGTCCCCGTCCGCAGAGCGGGAGAAAAAATGTTCGCGCGGGGCGAGGTGAAGAATTATACTGTCAGCTCCGGCTACGAGCGATATGGGCAGGACCCGGAAATGATCGGCCAGATTACCTGGCATGTGAAGGAGAGGCGGAGGGAATTCGACACGACCGTCACCTTCGGGAGGAGGACGGTGCTGAAGACGCGGTGCGAGTGCCTCGGCTGCACGCAACAGTTTGGCCAATATGGCTGGTATTATGATTCGAATTCTGACTGTGAATATGTCGCGGCTGCTTTGTTCGCGCTGCGGGATTATCTGGACAGAAACAGTATCGGAGACGCGACGGACCGAAGCGCCAGCATCCTGATGGCTGCGTACCAGCAGAAACGGGCGAATCTGCTGGTTGCAGATCAGACGGCGAAGGCGGAGAGCCTGACGCTGAAACCGCGCCTGGTGAAAAAGGACGGGAAGCTGACTGCCACATTTAAGATCGGCATGGGGCGGATGTACGTGATTAAGCAGCTGGATGAATTCTGCACCCACGTGCGCAATGCAGAGATGGCTACCTATGGTACGAGCACGGAATTCAACCACCGCAGGAGCAATTTTACGGATGAGAGCAGGCGGTGGCTCCGGTTTATTGAGAGAATTGTGCAGGAGGAGGAGGAATTTGGGCAGCGGCTGGAGGATGCGACCCGAAGCTACTACTATTACCAGAAGTCTGCCAACGTGGGCAGCATGCTGAATCTGTTTGGCTGGCGCCTGGATGAGCTGTACAGTGAGATGGGCGACAATGCGGTGGAATATGAGGACCGCGACGCCTGGAAGACGAAGAAGCTGCTTCTTCACCGCGGAGAGGGGAATCCGAAGATTACCATGCAGATCTCTGAGGCAGTGCTGGGGCAGGATGTAAGTGAAGAGGATTCTTTCGTGGCGGAAGTCGGTCGCCGGACGAGAAGCAGAGGGACCGGCAGCGGCGCAGACCCGCAGGGGAAGAGCGGGTCTGGCAGCGAGGACCGCTCCGACCGGGGGTTCCACGGAATTCAGGTATACGGCTCGCTGCCGGAGCTTTATTTTGGGATGAACCACGCCTACTATGTGGACGGGGACGTTCTGCGCCGGTCTGAACCGGGCTTTCAGGAAAAAATAGAGACTTTGACGTCGCTGGCGGACGGGAACGGCACGTTTTCCTTCCGCATCGGACGCAACAGGATGTCAGAGTTTTATTATCGGGTACTGCCCGAGCTGCAGGACGTAGTACAGGTGATTGAGACAGATCCGGACAGAATCCACGCGTTCCTGCCGCCGAATATGTCGTATGTATTTTACCTGGACGCGCCGGATGGGGACGTGACATGCCGGCCGGTTTCCTGTTATGAGGGGAAGGAGTTTTCTCTTCTGGATGTGGCGCTGGATAATCCGGATCAGCCGATCGAGAGATACCGGGACGTCACGGCGGAGAAGGAGGTGCTTTACCAGCTGCTCCGATGGCTGCCGCAGGCCGATGCGCTTCACCAGGAGCTGAGCTGTGGGGGCGACGAGGACCGCATTTACCGGGTGATGACGGAGGGAGTGGAGGAGATGCTCGCCCTCGGGGAGGTGCGCTGCACGAACCGATTCCGCAGCCGCAGGAGAATCCGCCAGATAAAGGTGTCGGTCGGGGTTTCCGTGTCGGGCGGGCTGCTTGACCTGGATATCACGACCCAGGACGTCCCGCAGGACGAGCTGCTGGATATTTTAAACAGCTATCGGGTAAAAAAGAATTATTTCCGCTTAAAGGATGGCTCCTATGTGAATCTGGACGACCAGTCCCTGGAGCTGCTCGCGGAAATGATGGATTCCATGCATCTGAAGCCGAAGGAATTCGTGAAGGGCAAGATGCATCTGCCGCTGTACCGCACGCTGTACCTGAATAAGATGCTGGAGGAAAATGACAGTGTCTACAGCGACCGGGACAGCCGGTTCCGCGAGATGGTCAAGGGATTTAAGACGGTAAACGATGCGGATTATGACGTGCCGGAAAGTCTGTCCGGGATTATGCGCCAGTACCAGAAGGACGGCTACAAATGGCTGCGTACACTGGAGACCTGGCAGTTCGGCGGCATCCTCGCGGATGATATGGGGCTTGGGAAGACGCTGCAGATGATCGCGGTGCTGCTCGCAGCAAAGGAACGGCGCGGACAGCGCCGGTCCGGGGATACCGGTGCGGCTCCGGCAGAAGCAGCCGGACAATCCGTGCCGGATATCACGGCCGGCCACAGCGCTGCCCCGGGAGAGACGGCATCCGGTTCTGCAGGAGATCCGGATGCGGCCGCCGTTTCGCTGGTGGTTGCACCGGCCTCCCTGGTCTTTAACTGGGGGGAGGAGTTTGCCCGGTTTGCACCCCTGCTGCGGGTTTTGCTGGTGACCGGGACGCAGGAGGAACGCCGGAGAAAGATTGAGTCATACCGGGAGTATGACGTGCTTGTGACCTCCTACGACCTGCTGAAACGTGACATTGACCGTTATGAGGATCTCGCTTTTGAATATGAGGTGATTGACGAGGCGCAGTATATCAAAAATCATACGACGGCCGCGGCGAAGGCCGTAAAGGTAATCAAAAGCCGGTATCATTTCGCGCTGACCGGCACACCGATTGAGAACCGCCTAAGTGAGCTGTGGAGTATTTTTGACTACCTGATGCCGGGATTTTTGTATGCGTACGATGTGTTCCGGCGCGAGCTTGAGACGCCGATTGTGAAGTATCAGGATGAGCAGGCAATGAAGCGGCTCCAGAAGATGACCGGACCGTTTATCCTGCGCAGACTGAAGGAGGACGTCCTGAAGGATCTTCCGGACAAGCTCGAGGAGGTACGGTATGTGCGCCTCTCGGGAGAGCAGCAGAAGCTTTATGACGCGCAGGTGATCCATATGCGCGAGACTATCGCCTCGCAGGACGCGGCGGAATTTAACAAGAGTAAGCTCGTCATCCTCACCGAACTGATGCGTCTGCGCCAGATCTGCTGCGACCCGTCGCTGTGCTTTGACAGCTATCGGGGCGAGTCCGCGAAAGCGGACGCCTGTATGGAGCTGATTCACAGCGCCATCGACGGCGGACACCGGATGCTTCTGTTCTCTCAGTTTACTTCGATGCTGGAAATCCTGAAGGGACGGCTGGAGCTGGACAATATTCCGTATTTTACGATCACGGGCGCGACGCCCAAGCAGCAGCGCATGCAGCTGGTAAAGGAGTTCAACCTGGGTGAGACGCCGGTATTTCTGATCTCCTTAAAGGCCGGAGGCGTCGGGCTGAACCTGACGGGGGCAGATATGGTCATCCATTACGACCCGTGGTGGAACGTCGCCGCGCAGAACCAGGCGACCGACCGCGCGCACCGTATCGGGCAGACAAAAAAGGTGACGGTATTCAAGCTGATTGCCAAAAGCTCCATCGAGGAGAAAATCCTGAAGCTTCAGGAGGACAAGAGCGCGCTCGCCGACCAGGTGATCAGCGGCGACACGGCTGCGCTCGGCAGCATGACAAAGGACGAGCTGCTTGATCTGCTGGACGGGAACGTCTGAGCTGCCGAATAAAATTCATTGACGGCTTCGGACGGATAAAGTATAATTCTTATTAGCAGAAATGTACGGCGCCTGCGGCGGCGGATGACGAGGGTCAACAGGGGGCGCAGGCTGCAGGCATGGGTAAAGAACAGTCGGGAAAGGCAAAGCAATGGTTAAGAGTATGACGGGCTTCGGAAGATGTGAGTATCTTTCGGGCAGCAAAAAGTTTACGATCGAGATACGGGCAGTGAATCACCGCTATTTTGATGTAAATATAAAAATGCCGAAAAAATTCAGCTTTTTTGAATCGGCGATCCGCAGCGAGGTAAAGACCTTTGTCCAGCGGGGCAAGGTAGATCTGTTTGTGACGTATGAGGATTTTGCCCAGGAGACGGCCGCTCTGAAATATAACGAAGGTCTGGCGGCGGAATATCTGAAATATTTCCGCCAGATGGCAGAGCAGTTCCGGATCAGGGACGACGTCACCGCGTCTTGTCTGGGGCGTTGCCCGGAGGTCTTTTCCATGGAGGAGCAGGATATCGACGAGGAAGAGCTCTGGGCGGCTCTGCGCCATGCGCTTCGCACGGCCTGCGGCGAGCTTGCGGCTTCCCGGGAAAAGGAAGGAGAAGCCTTAAAAACGGATATTCTTGACAAACTGGAGAAAATGGATGAAAATGTAACCCTCATAGAGCAGCGCTATCCGCAGATTGTGGCGGAATACCGCCGGAAGCTGGAGGACAAGGTAAAGGAGCTGCTTGCGGATGCCCAGATGGAGGAATCCCGCATTGCCTCCGAGGTGGTGATTTACGCGGATAAGATCTGTACGGACGAGGAGACGGTCCGCCTGCGCAGCCACATCCGGACCATGCGTGCGGAGCTCATCCAGGGCGGCGCGATCGGGCGGAAGCTTGATTTCATCGCGCAGGAGATGAACCGGGAGGCGAACACCATCCTCTCAAAAGCGAACGATCTGGAGACATCGAATGTCGCGATTGATCTCAAGACGGACATCGAAAAGGTCCGCGAGCAGATCCAGAACATCGAATGATATCGAATCAGAGATCCATCAGGACACAGGCAGGGGAACGCTATGGCAGACTTGGTAAATATTGGCTTTGGTAATCTTGTGAATACGGAAAAAGTGATTGCCGTGGTGAACCCGGACGCGGCTCCGATCAAGCGCATGGTGCAGAGCGCGAAGGAACAGCAGCGCGTGATTGACGCGACGCAGGGACGCCGGACAAAAGCGGTGATCGTCATGGAGACCGAGCAGATCGTGTTGTCCGCCGTGCAGCCGGACACGATCGCGCGCCGTCTGGGACTCTCCCTTCTGGCAAGGACAAAGGGGAGCGGCCCGGCAAGGGCAAAGACACAGGAGGAAGAGCTTTCTCCGGCGCCCGGCGCAGAACTGACAGCTTCAGAAGAGATTTAAAAGTGAGGCTGCGGACACCCCGCCGCTTCGTAGTGAAAGAGAGTTTGAGGCATTTCCGGCAAATGACAGACCGAAGGGAGACAGACAGAACTATGGACAGAAAGGGAATCCTGATCGTGGTATCCGGATATTCCGGGGTTGGAAAGGACACTTTAATGAAGGCGGTGACTGCGCGTTACAGCCAGTATGCGCTGTCCATCTCGGTCACAACAAGAGAGCCGAGGGAGAACGAGCTGGACGGGCGCGAGTATTTTTTTAAGACGCGCGAAGAGTTTGATGAGATGATTGACCGGGGAGAGCTGATTGAATATGCGCTTTTCTGCGGCAATTATTATGGCACTCCGAAAAAGTATGTGGAGGAGCAGCTCCGGAGGGGGCGGGACGTGATCCTGGAGATCGAACAGAAGGGCGCCCGCCAGATTAAGGAGAAGGTTCCGGATTCGGTACTGGTCTTTGTGATGCCGCCGGACGCAGCGACTCTGGAGATGAGACTCCGCGGAAGGGGGACAGAGCCGGAGGAGGTGATCCGGCAGAGACTTTTAAAAGCCGTGGAAGAGTCCACATATGTTGACAACTATGAGTATATGATTGTAAACGGAGATCTTGACAAGGCCGTGGAAGAGTTTCATCAGCTGGTCGAGAGCCAGCATAAGGAGCTGGACAGGAACCTGGAGTTTGCACAGGAGATCCAGGATGAGCTGAAGCATCTGGTAAGTGTGAAATACCCGGGAGCGGAATAGAAAGAGGCAGATAGCCGGGTAAAAAAGCTTTGAAAATCAACAGGCCAGGGCCTGGCATAATAGAAAGGAGAACACAACATGCTGCATCCATCATATTCAGATTTAATGAAGGTAGTCAATCAGGACGTGGAGGAGGGCGAGACCCCGGTGGTCAACAGCCGTTATTCTATCGTAATGGCGACGGCCAAGCGCGCGCGCCAGATTATCGCGCGCCAGACCAGAGGCGGGGAGGAAATGAAGCATTTTGCCGTTTCAAAACCATTGTCAAAAGCGGTCAATGAGCTTTACACCGGCCAGCTGAGGATTTTGCCGGGAGAAGAGGAAGGGGCAATAGAGAACAAGACAACTGCGTGATTGTATTAAGCATCTGCAGATCTGAAAGCGCAGGGAAACCATTCCGCCCCGGAGCCTGTGAAAACGCGTTCATCCTGGCAGCGGGGCAGACCTGGCAGGACAATTATTATACGAGGAGGGACTTCGTTGAAAAAGGTAAAGGAGTTTAGCATAAGCTATATCTTCCTTTCGTTTTTGTATGTGGCGATCGGGATTGTCCTTGTGGTATGGCCCACGATGTCGATTCAGATGATCGGCAGGGGAATCGGGGTCATTATGCTGGTAGTCGGCGCCACTTACGGGGTGATTTATTTTACCAGGGATAAACGGCAGGAAGGTTATCTGCAGATGGAGCTCGTGATCGGAGTCGTCTGTCTGGCACTTGGCGTATTTATTTTGCTGACGCCGGATTTTATGCGGATGGTTCTGCCATTTGCCATGGCGACCGTACTGCTGGTGGGCGCGATCATCAAGATTCAGACCGCTGTCAGTATGAAGCGTCTGTTCATCAGAAGATGGTACTTAGGCCTGATCGGCGCCCTGATTATTATTGGCCTGGGTATTTTTCTTCTTGTTTTTCCGTTTGCGGTGGACTGGCAGATGCTGTTGTATATCGGGATCTGCCTGATTCTGGATGGGATTACAAATCTGCTGTTCCTGCTCTGCATTCGGCTTCGGATGGGCAAGCTGGCTAAAATGCAAAAGAAGAATCCCGGCGCGGACGTCAAAGCGCTTATGGAGCAGGAATGGGCGAGCGCGGATGCCGCGAAGGCCGACAAGAAAGCAAAAAAGCAGGAAAAGAAAAGACAGAAGAACCAGGAGATCGTGGTGGAAAGTGAAGATATTTCGCCCGCTGCCCAAAATGGCAGCACGGATGCCGCACCGGATACAGCCGGGGAAGAGCCCGGTAAAGGAGCCGGAGACGGCACTGCAGGCACAGCTGTGGCGGCGGTTTCCGGCAATCAGAGCCTGGTTGCCGGACAGGGGGCGGCAGACGATGGCTCAGACAGTGCAGATGGCCAGGATGGGAGTAAGTCATGAAAGTCTTTTTTGTCTCGCTCGGTTGTGACAAGAATCTGGTTGATTCAGAAGAAATGCTGGGGCTGCTTCTGGCACATGGATATGAGATTACGGATGATGAGACGGCGGCTGAGATCATTATTGTAAATACCTGCTGCTTCATCAATGACGCGAAGGACGAGAGCGTCCAGACGATTCTGGAAATGACAGAGTACCGCAAATCCGGCAGCTGCAGAGCTCTGCTGGTGACCGGCTGCATGGCGCAGCGCTACCGCCAGGAAATCCTTGACGAGCTACCGGAAGTGGATGCGGTACTGGGGACAACGGCCTGTGACAAAATTGTTTCGGCCATTGAGAGGGCTCTCGCGGGAGAACGCAGCATGGAGGTGGAATCACTTACGCCTGCGGTACACCGCTCGGCTCGTCCGGCTCCCTGGCCGGAGGAGGAAGCATTCCGGCGATCTCCGTTTCGTGCTGCCAAAAGGGAAGCGGATGCTAAGGAGGGCATTCTTTCCGATTTTTCTGCAGAAGCACATGGAAATCGTGTCGTGACAACAGGAGGGCATTACGCGTATCTGAAGATCGCAGAAGGATGCGATAAGCATTGCACCTACTGTATTATCCCAAAACTGCGCGGATCCTATCGCAGCGTACCGATGGAAAGTCTGCTCGCCCAGGCAGAGAATCTCGCCGCACAGGGCGTGAAGGAGCTGATTCTGGTCGCGCAGGAGACGACGGTATATGGTGTGGATTTGTATGGCTATCAATGTCTGCACCTTTTACTGGAGGCGCTTTGCAGGATAGACGCTCTTCGATGGATCCGGGTTTTATACTGCTATCCGGAAGAGATTTATGACGAACTGATCGAGACCATGCGGCGCGAGCCGAAGATCTGCCACTATCTGGATCTTCCGATCCAGCATGCGTCCGACACACTTTTGAAACGGATGGGAAGGCGGACGACACGCGCAGACCTGACCGGGATCATCGGGAAGCTGCGGGATAAAATCCCGGATATTGTGCTGCGCACGACCCTGATCGCGGGCTTTCCGGGGGAGACCGATGAACAGCATGAAGAAGTGATGGACTTTATCAACGAAATTGAGTTTGATCACCTCGGCGTATTTGCGTATTCGCAGGAGGAGGATACTCCGGCTGCTTCCATGCCGGACCAGCATAAGGAAGAGACAAAGCAGAAATGGCGGGACGAGCTGATGGAGCTGCAGCAGGAGATTGCCTTTGACCGCACGGAAGGGATGGTCGGACGCATTGTGACAGCAATGATCGAGGGAGAGCTGCCGGAGGAAGAGGCATTTTCGGGATCCGGGGAGCAGTTTGATTCTGATGAGGCAGACGTCCCCTTTTTGGAAGCTCCGAACCTGCCTGACGGCGAAGCGCGGCAGAGAAGCATTTTTAAAGATACAAAAGGGCGTGAAGCCTCTCACGTGTATGTGGCCCGTACATACGGCGACGCGCCGGATGTGGACGGCCTGCTGTTTATTAATACAGAGGAGACGCTGATGTCCGGAGATTTTGCCCGGGTGCGGATCATTCGGGCGCGGGAATATGATTTGATTGGAGAGATCGCGGATGAATTTACCGAATAAGCTGACAATGCTTCGCGTGTGCCTGGTACCGGTGTTTGTCGTACTGATGCTTGTGGATGGTATCCCGTACGGGAATATCTGGGCCGGGATCCTGTTTATTCTGGCGAGCCTGACGGACACGCTGGACGGCTATATTGCGCGGAAATACAACCTGATCACAGACTTTGGGAAATTTATGGATCCGATCGCGGATAAGCTCCTGGTCTGCTCGGCGATGATCTGCCTGGTCGCGCAGGGGAAGCTGGCGGCCTGGATGGTCATTATCATTATCGGACGCGAGTTTATCATCAGCGGATTCCGGCTGGTGGCCTCTGACAAGGGAACCGTGATTGCGGCCAGCTACTGGGGCAAGTTTAAGACGGTTTTCCAGATGATCATGATCATCATGCTGATCTATGATTTTGGTACAGTGTGGAATACTCTGGCCCTGGCCGTGACGTGGATTGTTCTTGTACTGACGGTTGTCTCACTTGTCGACTATCTGAGGAAAAACTGGAGCGTCATGGACGGGCAGATGTGAGCCCGGCGGAGGGGAAGTGCCTGTCGCCAGATTCTTATATCTGTTTTCCGTGTGCTTTTTATGGACAGTCGTTGGCACAGAAATTACAGGTGAAGGACAGGAGAGAAAGGAGTGATCACATGGGGATTTATCTGAATCCGAAAAATGTGGATTTTCAAAGAGCATTAAATTCTGAGATTTATGTGGATAAGACGGAATTGATCGCGTACACGAACCGTATAATGATGACTGAGCAGCAGTATATCAGCGTGAGTCGTCCGAGGCGTTTCGGAAAATCAATGGCAGCGAATATGCTGACAGCGTATTACAGCCAGGGTGCTGACTCCCAGGAGATGTTTGCCGGTTTGAAAATTGCACAGGATGTGGATTTTAAAAAGCATCTGAATCAATATCCCGTGATTCGTCTCAATATGCAAAATTTTCTGAGCAAGGCGAAAAATATGGATGATATGATCGCCCGTATAGAAAAGCACCTGTTGTTTGAACTGACTTCTGAATTTTCAGATGTGGTATTTTTTGATGATACGGATCTGCAGCAGTCGCTGCAGGATGTTTTTGCGAAACATGCGGCACCGTTTGTTTTTATTTTTGATGAATGGGATTGCATTTTCCGCATTCACAAGACGGATCTGGATGCACAGACAAAATATCTGGATTTTCTGAGAGCTCTGCTGAAGGATCAGAGTTATGTGGGTCTTGCTTATATGACGGGGATCCTTCCGATCAAAAAATACGGACAGCATTCTGCGCTGAATATGTTCTACGAATATTCCATGATGGACGCGAGTCCGATTGAAGAGTTTACCGGGTTCACGGAGGAGGAAGTGAAAGGCCTCTGTGAACGGTATCAGATTTCTTACGAGGACATGAAGAAGTGGTATGACGGATACAGGGTCAGCGGAATTTCCGTTTATAATCCCAAATCAGTGGTGGAATCCATCATGCGGAGGTGTCTGGGTAATTACTGGACGAAAACGGAAACGTATGAAGCTTTAAAACCGTATATTCAAATGGATATGGATGGTCTCCGGGAAAAAGTAAAATGTCTGATTGCGGGGGAGAAGGTTTCCGCGAACCCGCAAAAATATCAGAATGATATGACAACATTTGGGAGCGCGGATGATGTGCTGACATTGCTGGTACATCTGGGTTATCTGACGTTGGAAGCGAAGACCTTGCATGATGATGCAGAAGAAAAAGCAGACGTTGGTCTCAGATATGCCCCTGATGCCAGAGATGGCTTAGTAGAATGCATTATCCCAAATAGTGAGGTGCGACAGGAATTTATTAACTGCATTGAGGACGGAGGATGGGAACCTGTGATGGACGCGATCTGCAGCTCGGAGGATTTGCTCAACCTCACAATTGCCGGAGATGAAAGCGCGGTTGCAACGCGGATCGCGAAGGTTCATCAGGACAATTCCTCTATTTTACAGTATAATCATGAGGTCTCTCTTTCCTGTGCGATTTCGTTGGCCTACTATTCAGCGAAAAAAAGCTATACGGTGATCCGGGAAATGCCTGCTGTTGGAAATGCCCCCTCACGTTCGTTCGGCGGCAGAACGGAACCGCCATTAGAATCGCTTCGCGATGGGACGGCTCCTGGAAAGGGGTTTGCCGATCTGGTATTTGTGCCGGACAGAAATTGCCCGAATCCTGCAATGGTGGTTGAATTGAAATGGGACAAATCTGTGGAGACTGCGCTTGATCAGATTCGGAAACAGCACTATGCAGCCTGCCTGGAGCGGTATCATGGAGAAATTTTGCTGGTTGGAGTTAATTACGATAAAGAGAGCAAAGAACATACGTGTAAGATCGAACGGATGAGAAAATGAGATTTAGAAAGAGCCTGTCAGATATGACAGGCTCTTCTTTGTATGCACACGATCGCGTAAGGAGCTTTATGGTTTACTCCATACGCGGCCGGCTCGGCAGATAGGAGAAACAAACTCCCTTATCCGATTGATAGATAAGCCGGATGGATGTCCCGCGCCCGTTTATCAGGAAGCACAGGGGTGTGTAAGGAGACCGAGATGCCCCCTGATATCGGACACACCTCTTAAAACCTCAAATGTGCCATCGTGCACCAGCACCAGTGACGGCGCCTGGCGGACGCCGTATCGGTTTACCAGGGAAATATTTTCATCGGCAGTCAGCTTTTTGTAGGAGACGCCATTCTGGTCGAGCAGAGCCATCGCCGCCCTGCAGTTCGGGCAGGAGGAGCTGACGAAGAGCAGAGTCTGGTCGACAGCCATCGCCGCAGCGACAGCGGAACCGGCTGCCCTCTCATTCCGAGCTGCTGCAGGTGCGGAACCGGCAGCCTTCTCATCTTCAACGTTCGTTTTTTTCTTCATCCTCGAAGCACTGATATCATAGGTCTTTCTGTCCTTGAATTCCTGTGCCTTTCCGTCATTCCAGTTCTGCACCGGGCGGTAGTAGCCGGTGATCCGGCTGTAGACCTCTGTCTTCTGTCCGCAGTGCGGGCAGACGTAGACCTCGCCGGAGAGATAGCCATGATCCCTGCACACGGAATAGGTGGGACTGATCGTATAGTAGGGCAGCTTGTGGTTCTCCGCGATCTTGCGGACAAGGGCGGCGGCAGACCTCCAGTCGGGCAGCTTCTCGCCGAGGAACGCGTGGAAAACTGTCCCGGAGGTATAGAGCGTCTGCAACTCGTCCTGTACTTCGAGCGCGGAGAAAATATCCTCCGTATAATCTACGGGCAGATGGCTGGAGTTGGTATAATAGGGTGTGCCATTTTCATTCGCCGTGATGATGTCCGGGAATTCTTCCTTGTCGTGTTTCGCAAAGCGGTAGGTTGTGGACTCTGCCGGCGTCGCCTCAAGGTTGTACAGGTCGCCGTACTGCTCCTGGTAGTCGGACAGGCGTGTACGCATGTGGTTGAGCACATCTTTGGCGAACTGCTGTGTCTCGGGGTGTGTCAGATCCGCGCGCAGCCATTTCGCATTCAGGCCGGCTTCATTCATACCGATGAGGCCGATCGTGGAAAAGTGGTTGTCAAAATGTCCAAGATAGCGCTTCGTATAAGGATACAGACCCGCGTCGAGCAGCTTTGTGATGACCGTTCGCTTGGTCTTCAGGCTGCGCGCCGCGATGTCCATCAGCTTGTCCAGACGTTCGTAAAAATCCGCTTCGTCAGAGGCCAGATAAGCGATGCGCGGCAGATTGATGGTGACAACGCCGATGGATCCGGTCGACTCGCCGGAGCCGAAGAACCCGCCGGATTTTTTGCGGAGCTCGCGCAGATCCAGGCGCAGACGGCAGCACATGGAGCGGACGTCGCTGGGCTCCATGTCGGAATTAATGTAGTTGGAAAAATACGGAGTGCCGTATTTTGCGGTCATTTCAAAGAGGAGCTTATTATTTTCAGACTCGCTCCAGTCAAAATCCTTTGTGATGGAATAGGTCGGGATCGGATACTGGAATCCCCGGCCGTTCGCGTCGCCTTCGATCATGATCTCGATGAAGGCCCTGTTTACCATATCCATTTCCTTCTGGCAGTCGCCATAGGTAAAATCCTGCTCCTTCCCACCGACAATCGCGGGCAGGTTCTTCAGGTCGTCCGGTACGGTCCAGTCGAGCGTGATATTGGAGAACGGCGCCTGAGTGCCCCATCTGGAGGGCGTGTTTACGCCATAGACAAAGGACTGTACGCACTGCTTGACATCTCTTTGGCTCAGATGATCCGTGCGGACAAAGGGGGCCAGGTAGGTGTCAAACGAGGAAAATGCCTGTGCGCCTGCCCATTCGTTTTGCATGATGCCAAGGAAATTCACCATCTGGTTGCACAGGGTGCTCAGATGACTCGCGGGGGAGGAGGTGATCTTGCCCGGGACGCCTCCCAGTCCCTCCTGGATCAGCTGCTTTAAGCTCCAGCCCGCGCAGTAGCCGGTCAGCATGGACAGATCGTGCAGATGCATCGCCGCGGAGCGGTGCGCCTCGGCGACCTCGTGGTCATAGACCTCGGAGAGCCAGTAATTGGCCGTGATCGCGCCGGAGTTGGAGAGAATCAGGCCGCCCACGGAGTAGGTGACCGTAGAATTTTCCTTGACGCGCCAGTCGTTGATCTGGAGGTAATTGTCTACCAGATCTTTATAATTGAGCAGGGTGGAATTGACATTGCGGATCTTCTCGCGCTGCTTGCGGTACAGAATGTAGGATTTTGCCACATCGGAGTAGCCCGCTTCAGAGAGCACCTTCTCTACGCTGTCCTGAATATCTTCGACGGCGATGAAGCCGTCCTTTATTTTCTCATCGAAATCAGCGGTCGTGCGCAGTGCGAGCATGTCGATAATGCTGGGGTGGTACTGCTTCCCCTCAGCCTCAAAGGCCTTCGTGATCGCCACGCTGATCTTATTGATATGAAACTCGGCAACCGTGCCGTCTCTTTTCTGAACCTGGTACATAAAAAACCTCCCGTTTGTGAATCATAACTGCTGCGCCATGCCCCCGCGTCTTGGGATTGCAGTGCCGTCCGCGCTGGAGCGTGAGCAAGAAGATTGTACCACAGGAGAAAATGAAAATCAATATCTGGTTGGAATGTTTCAGGGTTGTTTCACGAACATTTTTTACCACGATTCCTTGCCTGGTGCAAATG
>JAJQBS010000005.1 GCA_021203145.1 Lachnospiraceae bacterium
ATCATCTGATGGGCTGCATGCTCAGCGCGGCGTCCTGCAACAAATGGTGGATGGACGAGATCATCGGCACGAAGGATTACGCGGCGGAACAGGCGCAGATTTACGACCCGGAGAATCCCAAAGACACAGGAAAACTGGGTGAGAACCATGTCTATTACCTCCCGTACCTGATGGGCGAACGTTCCCCGCACAACAATCCGAAAGCGCGCGCGACCTTTATCGGTATGACGATGGATACGACCCGCGCGGACATGACGCAGGCAGTGCTTGAAGGCGTGGCCTTTGCGCTGCGCGATTCTCTGGAGGTGGCGAAATCGCTCGGACTTAACATAGAGCGCACGAAAATCTGCGGCGGCGGCGCGAAAAGCATGCTCTGGAAAGTCATTATCGCAAACGTTCTGAACCTGAAGGTGGATCTGATTGAGAGCGAGGAAGGCCCGGGACTGGGCGGCGCGATGCTCGCGGCGGTCGGTTGCGGAGAATATGCGACCGTCGGGGAGGCGGCAGAGAAGCTCGTACACGTGGTTGACACGATCGAGCCGGATCCGGTGCTTGTCGCGAAGTACGAGGCCAGATACGCGCAGTTTAAGCAGATCTATCCGACCTGCAAGCCGCTCTTTGATATCATATAGGCCAGGAACACCGGCAAAGCTTTAAAAAAATACATAGCAATAAATATCATTTTAAGGAGGACAAACCAAATGCAAAACATTCCAAAAGTAAAACTCGGTATTGTCGCGGTGAGCCGCGACTGTTTCCCGGAATCGCTTTCCGTCAACAGAAGGAAAGCGCTCATCGACGCCTACAAGGCAAAGTATGACGAGGCAGATATTTATGAGTGCCCGATCTGCATCGTAGAGAGTGAGATCCATATGGTGCAGGCGCTCGAAGACATCAAGACGGCCGGCTGCGACGCCCTGGTAGTTTACCTTGGCAACTTTGGCCCGGAGATTTCGGAGACGCTCCTTGCGAAGCATTTTGACGGTCCTGCGATGTTTGTGGCGGCGGCGGAAGAGTCCGGCAAGGATCTGATCCAGGGTCGCGGCGACGCTTACTGCGGTATGCTGAACGCCAGCTATAATATCAAGCTGCGCAACATCCACGCTTACATACCGGAATATCCGGTTGGCACCGCAGAAGAGTGTGCGGACATGATCCACGATTTCGTGCCGATCGCGCGCGCGGTGGTAGGACTTAAGAACCTTAAGATTATCAGCTTCGGTCCGCGTCCGCTGAATTTCCTGGCGTGCAACGCGCCGATCAAGCAGCTGTACAACATCGGAGTAGAGATTGAGGAAAATTCCGAGCTGGATCTGTTCGAAGCATTTAATAAGCACGCGGGCGACGCGCGGATCCCGGAAGTGGTAAAGGATATGGAGGCGGAGCTCGGCGAGGGCAATCAGAAGCCGGAGATTCTTTCCAAGCTGGCGCAGTACGAGCTGACATTGCTTGACTGGGTTGAAGCACACAAGGGTTATCGCAAGTATGTGGCGATCGCGGGTAAATGCTGGCCGGCATTCCAGACACAGTTCGGGTTTGTGCCGTGCTATGTGAACAGCCGCCTGACCGGACGCGGGATCCCGGTATCCTGCGAGGTAGATATCTACGGCGCACTCAGCGAGTTCATCGGCACCTGTGTCAGTGATGACGTTGTTACCCTGCTCGATATCAACAACACCGTTCCGGCCGATATTTACGAAGAGGATATCAAGGGCAAATTCAATTATACGCAGAAGGATACCTTCATGGGCTTCCACTGCGGCAACACCTGCTCAAAGAAGCTGACCTCCTGCACGATGAAGTACCAGATGATCATGGCAAGAAGTCTTCCGATTGAGGTGACCAATGGTACACTCGAAGGCGACATCATCCCGGGCGACATTACGTTCTACCGTCTGCAGAGTACCTCGGACAACATCCTTCGCGCGTACGTGGCGCAGGGCGAGGTCCTTCCGGTAGCGACACGTTCCTTCGGCGGCGTTGGCATTTTCGCGATCCCGGAGATGGGCCGTTTCTACCGCCATGTCCTGATCGAGGGCGGATTCCCGCATCATGGCGCGGTAGCGTTCGGCCATTATGGCAAGGCGCTGTTTGAGGTATTCAAGCTCATCGGCGTTTGTCCGGAAGAAATCGGCTACAACCATCCGGCTAGCCTTCCGTACCGGACGGAGAACCCGTTTGCGTAAAGAAATTACACAATAATTGCACAGTGTCCGCTGTTCATCCTGCGTCTTAAGAGGCGCAGGATGCCCGTTTTCTATTCGATTGAAAATGGGACACAAAAAACAGTGGATGGAAGATCAGGAGGATACAATGGAAAAGAAACCATTTGGAAAACTGGCAGATGGCGCAGAGGTAACCCTTTATTCTTTTACGAATAAAAACGGAGCGTCCCTGACCGTTATAGATCTGGGAGCCACAGTAGTAAACGTGGTCGTCCCGGATCGTGATGGCAATTCAGTGGACGTCGTACTCGGCTATGACACTCCGCAGGAATATGTGGACGGAGGCTGCTATTTTGGCGCGGTCATTGCCCCGAACGGCAACCGCATTGACAAGGGCCGTTTCTCCATCGGGGAGAAGACCTGTCAGCTTCCAATCAATGACAATGAAAACAATTTACACAGCGGCCCGCATGGAGCCGATGAGAAGATCTGGGAAGTGTCCGCGATTGATGATGAGACAAACAGCATTTCCTTCCACATCGTGATTCCGGACGGCACCAATGGGTTCCCGGGAAACATTGACACTACGGTGACTTATACACTGACCGAGGATAATGCGGTGACGATCCATTATGAAGCCACATCCGATCAGGATACCATCGCGAATATGACGAATCACACGTATTTCAACCTCGCAGGACACGCATCAGGCTCCATCGAGGATCAGACCCTGATGCTCACCGCGGACTGCTACACACCGGTGATTGACTTCCAGGCGATTCCGACGGGTGAGATCACTCCGGTTACAGGTACGCCGATGGACTTCCTCACAGCAAAGAAGATCGGTCTTGACATTGACGCGGAATTTGAGCAGCTCAAATTCGTCGGCGGATATGATCACAATTATGTCCTTCCGGACGGCGGCGGCGCGGTGCAGAAAATCGCGGAGGCCCGCAGCGAGGAGAGCGGCATCTGCATGGAAGTATTCACAGACTGCTGCTGTGTCCAGTTCTACGCGGGCAATGGGATCACCGACCAACCCGGGAAAAACGGCGTGACCTATCATAAACGCCAGGGCTTCTGTCTGGAATCCCAGTTTGCGCCAAACGCCATCAACGATCCGGCGTTCCGCTCCCCGGTGCTTAAGGCGGGAGAAAAATACGACACGCAGACCAGCTACCGGTTTTCGGTGAAGTGAGAATGGCTCCGATAAAACACACGGTATGTAATAGTATAAAGCATGTAAATAATACAAAGCATGTAAAAGCACACATATGAATGGGCAGGGCAAGCCTGGCCTGTCCCCTGTAATAAAACGGTTTGTCCGTAGGGGACCGGGCTTGCCCTGCCCAAAACAGTGTATTTCTGGAGAACAGAGCATGGACTATGATGCATTGCTGGACCTGGCAACGGAGCTGGGCTACCAGCTGGCCATATGCGGAGCAGAGACATTTCGGATAGAAGAAAGCATTATGCGGATACTGGACGCGTACCGTGTGGAAATTGCAGAAGCTACAAAAACTGCAGGGACGATGAAAGCAGCAGAGACCATGGAAAAGGCGGAGGCAGCAAAAAAGGCAGACACCCAAAAGGCAGACACCCAAAAGGCAGATATCAAAAAGGATCCTGCGGCCTGCAGCCGGTTCGAAAGTCTCAAAGCACAGGCATTTGCCATCCCCAACTGTCTGATTGTGAGCATCCGCACCCCGAAGGGGGAGTCCCTGACACGGATGCGCCGCATTGGCTATCATGGAAACGATCTGGACGGGGTAGAGCATTTCAGCAATCTGAGCCGTCGGATCTGCCGGGAAAAGCCGGACATTGAGACATTCCGTCTCTGGCTGGATGAGACGAAGGATTCCCATAGGGCCTATCCTCTGCCAATGATGCTTCTGGGAAGTTTTCTGGCGGCGGGAGGCTTTTGCATCTTGTTTGACGGCAGCCTGAAGGATGCAGTTTGCGCCGGGATATGCGGACTGATCATCGCCTGTGTAAGTCATTTCCTGGATCGGTTCCAGACCAACCCATTTTTTGTGACGATTCTTTCTGCGTTCACAATGGCAGTTCCTGCTTACGCGATGGGTGCCTGGGGACTTGCGGACAATTCGGATGCGGTCGTGATTGGCGCCCTGATGCTGCTTGTGCCAGGACTTTTATTTACAAATGCTATGCGTGACATTATTTTCGGGGATATCAATTCTGGTGTCAACCGGGTCGTGCAGGTGTTTCTGACTGCAGTAGCGATTGCGCTTGGAACCGGTGCGGCATGGAATCTCTCCTCAAGGCTTTTGTGGACATCCCTGCCGGGAGGGGATCCCGGATATTCGTATCTGATTCACGCATTAGCCTGTTTCATTGGCTGCGCCGGGTTTTCTATTCTGTTTAATATCCATGGGATCGGTACAGCGATCTGCTGCCTGGGCGGTATGCTGTCCTGGACAGTGTATTTTTTTGCCATGCGCTTAGGGGCGTCCGAGCTGACTGCCTATTTTCTGGCGACGGTTTTTGCCGCGGCTTATTCGGAATTAATGGCGCGGGTTCGCAAATTCCCGGCGATTTCATACCTTGTCGTATCAATTTTTCCGCTGATACCGGGAGCGGGTGTATACTATACAATGAATTATCTGGTGAGCGGCGAGACATCGCTTGGTGCCGATCAGGGACTTTGCACCATCGCGGTTGCCGGGCTCATGGCGGTCGCCATTCTGCTGGTTTCTACTATTGTAAGGCTGTGGAGTGTGGCCCGACGGAAAGGATAAGGCGAAAGAGCAAGGCAGAAAGAGTGAAACGAAAGGTGCAGAAAAAAAGAATCTGACGTAGAACGAAAGTAGTCAGATAAAAAACACGACATAAAACGAAAAGACAACGGGAAAGGGAACAGTATGAGAACGAAATTATGTCAGAGCTGGCTGTTTTGCAGGAAAGATTTACCGGATGGGGCATTGCCCTCCTGTGAGGAATCCGGATTTGAGACGGTATCGCTGCCGCACGATTGGGCGATTGCGTCCGCCCGAAATCCGAAGATGCCCTACGGAGGAGAGCAGGGATTTTTTGACCGTTATGGGGTTGGCTGGTACCGGCTGCACTTTGTAGTTGGAGAGACGCCTCTGCGTCGATTTCTGCGCTTTGGAGGCGTGTTTGAATGCTGCAGTGTGTATCTGAATGGGACACTTCTGGGTACCCATAATTATGGCTACAGCGGCTTTTCCTTTGAAATTACCGACGCCGTACACACAGGGGAGAATCTACTTGCGGTTCGCGTGGATAATTCCGTGGCGCCGCAGGACCGTTGGTACAGTGGCTGCGGTATTTACCGCCCGGTGGAGTTGGAGGAGCTGCCGCAGGTGTTTTTAAGGATAGAGGATGTGGCGCTGACTACGGACTATGAAAATGGCAGGGGCAGTCTGCGGCTGCGCGTGAAATTTCCGTGGGACACTATACTGGCAGAAACGGATGATGATATTACCGGGGATGTATCGACTGCAGCGGAGAATTCTACATGCCTTGCTTTACCCTGCGTGGTCGCGTCCATTGACGGTCTGTTTTGCGAGAAAATCCCGGAAAATGGGGAGCTGACCGTTTCTGATCTGGAGGTATCTCCCTGGAGCGCCGAGTCGCCCGTTCTTTATGATTTGAAGCTGGCAATATTGGAACCGGAAGAATCTACCCTGCAGATGCGCATCGGCTTCCGCCGTGTGGAATTTCTTCCCGGTAATGGGCTGTCAGTCAATGGCACCCCGGTAAAACTCAAAGGCGTCTGCCTCCATCATGACGGAGGCTGTGTCGGCTCTGCGGTCACGAAATCACTGCTGAGACATCGTCTGGAGCTGATTAAATCGATGGGCTGCAATATGATCCGCACCAGCCATAACATCGTCTCGGAGGATATGATGGATCTCTGCGACGAGATGGGATTTTACGTACTGGACGAGTGCTTTGACAAGTGGGTGCAGGGCTCTTATTCTCGTTTCTATGAGACGGATGCCAAGGCGGATTTATCTTACTTAGTATTGCGCGACCGCAATCGCCCGAGCGTGGTGATGTGGAGCGTTGGAAACGAGGTCGGCGACCAGGGATCGGCGCCGATGCTTGCGATACTGGCGCGTCTGTGCGGGATTGTCCGAAAGCTCGATGTTTCCCGGCCGGTCACGGCGGCGTTAGCTCCGCATTATACGAATCTTGCCGGAGAGCCGGTGGAGGAGCATGTGGAGGATAAGATAGCTGCGATCAGCCGCGTCGCCGCAATCGTGGATGTGCTGGGACTGAATTATCAGGAGCAATGGTACGAGGCCATCCATGAGGCTCTTCCTGACAAACTGATCTTCGGTACAGAGACGTATCTGTTTTTCCGCGGGAGCTACAACCATTACTTTAACTATGGTACGGACAGCTCCTGGCTGGATGTCGAGAAAAATCCTTATGTCATCGGCTGCTGCCTGTGGGCGGGCGTCGATTACCTCGGAGAATCCATGCTCTATCCTTCCAGAGGCTGGGCGGGGGCCGCGATTCATACGAATCTCGTGCGCAAGCCGATTTCCTGGCTGTGGGAGAGCTGTTGGAGCGAAAAGCCTGTCGTACATATTTCCATCCTGGATTACACGCAGCCGATGGAGATCGTCCGCGAGCACTGGTCGGAAATGCCGTTTTCTGACTGCTGGAATTATCCGATGTTCCAGCTTGCTCCAATGCCGTACGCGATCTTTACAAACTGTCAGGAGGTGCGGCTCTCTCAGAACGGAAAAGGACTGGACATTCCAAAGCCTGCCGGGTGCAAAAACCATATGATCACCGGATTTTTGCCTCTGGAGCCGGGCGAGGTGCTTGTGGAGGGAATCAACGACGGCGAAGTCGTGTGTTCTCACCGCCTGGTCAGCAGCGGGGCGTCCGCGCGGCTGGAATTTGAGGAGACGCTATTTGATAAAGAGACGATTAGACAAGGTACCGTTGGTATGCCTGCTGATAAGGAACTGACAAGGCCAGCTATGGAAGATTCGCCAGCCCCAAAAGTGCTAGCGGAGCCGATGCAGCTGCTCTTTACGGTTAAGGCGACGGACGCAAATGGCGTCTGGAATCCGCGCGAGAGTCAGGAAGTAATCTTCTCTGTGGAAGGACCATGTAAAATCGAGGGAGTGGACAACGGCTATCTGTGCAGCCTGGACGCACCTGCATCCGACCGCATCCATATGCACCAGGGACGCGCGTCCGTGGTACTGCGCATTAAGGGATCCGGAAGAATCGTTTTGCATGCCCGTGCTGCCGGACTGGCCGGTTCGGAGAAAATCCTGCAGTTTTCCGGGAAATGGATACGAGAGGAATAAGCGCAGGAGGGAGGACGCACATGAAAAAAATGAATCTGGCAATTTTGGGAGCGGGGAGAATCGCGACGACGATGGCGACAACGGTTTCGCAGATGGATGAGGTCAATCTGTACGCGATCGCGGCTCGCGACGGCAGCCGCGCGAAGGTGTTTGCCGAAAAATATGGGGCGGAAAAGTCCTATGGAAGCTATGAGGAAATGCTGCGGGACGATCAGGTGGATCTGGTCTATATTGCCACGCCGCATTCCCATCACTGTGAACAGGCGAAGCTGTGTATCAGTTATGGAAAGCCGGTATTGTGTGAGAAAGCTTTCACGCAGAATGCTGCAGAAGCACGCGAAGTGCTGGAGCTTGCGCACCAGAAAAAGGTCTTTATTACGGAAGCCATGTGGACGCGCTATATGCCGCAGTCGGTAATGCTGAGGAAGCTGCTGTTTGGAGAAAGTGCTTTTAACTGGAACACAAACCCATCCAGGACGACGCTGCCAAAGCCGGATTCTATAAATAATACTGGTGCGGCAGCATCGCAGAATATCGTAGTTGGTGAAAACCGTCCAGGCGGCGGGCGGATTGGGAAAATCGTTGGCTTGACCGCGAACCTGGGTTATTCTCTTTTGTACAAGGAACGCATGGTGCGGCCTGAACTGGCCGGAGGGGTATTGTTGGATCTGGGCGTGTATACATTGAATTTCGCAACCTGGGTGCTGGGCGATGATGTGCAGAGCCTTTCGACATCCATGGTGCTTCATGAGACCGGCGTAGACAAGTCCGAGTTTGTCAATCTGGTGTATCCGGACGGTACGATCGCGGGACTTTTTAATACCATGGAGGCAGTCTCGGACCGCCGGGGCATTGTCTTTGGCACGGAAGGCCGCCTGGAAGTGGAAAATACGAATAATTACGGAGAAATTCGTATTTATAATAACCAATATGAGCTGGTAGAGACGATTCCGAAGCCACCGCAGATCACGGGTTATGAATATGAGGTGCTGGCCTGCAAACGCGCACTGGAGGCGGGTGCTCTGGAATGCGAGGAAATGCCGCATGCGCACACTCTCCGTGTGATGGAACTGCTGGATGAGATCCGGGGCAGATGGTTTTGACAGAGAATAAAATGGATTGAGGGATATGGTTATGAGGGATGAATATGACTTCGACAATTATGGATTTCAAGCAGCTGATGCTCACCGAGCCTTATGATTTCCTGCGCACGGATGAGCACCTGGGCAGACGAGTCGCCCTGCTGGGACTTGGTGGAAGCCATGCTTACGGGACAAACAATGAAAACAGCGATGTTGATTTTCGGGGGATTGCGATGCAGAGTCCGTCGGATCTGATCGGTCTGACGACGTTTGAACAGTATGAAGACCGGAAAACGGATACGGTCATTTACGGCTTTAATAAGATGATTCGCCTGCTGCTGCAATGCAATCCGAACACCATCGAGCTGCTAGGCCTGGATGAGGATCAGTATCTGGTCTGCACGGAAATCGGACAGGAAATTCTGGAGCATAAGTCCCTGTTTCTGAGCAAACGGGCGGCCAGAAGCTTTGGCGGATACGCCAGCGCGCAGCTCCGCAGGCTTCAGAATGCGATAGCGCGGGATTCGGTTCCGCAGTCGGAGCGGGAGCGCCATATCATGAACTCTGTGAAAAACGCCTGGGAGGATATGCAGCAGAAATGCAGAGCTTTTGACAGAGGAACTCTGAATATTTATATTGATCAGGCGGAAAATCCGCAGCTGGAAACAGAGATTTTCATCGATGCCGATTATAAGCATCTTCCTTTGCGCGACTATAAAGACATACTGTTTTCTATGAATAACGTGATCCGTGAGTATGATAAGATCGGCAAGCGGAATCACAAAAAGGATGATGACCATCTGAATAAGCACGCTATGCACCTGATCCGACTGTATATGATGGCGATTGATATTCTTGAAAAAGGAGAAATCCGCACGCACCGGACGCAGGGAGGCGATCTGGAGCTGCTGCTTAGCATCCGGCGCGGAAAGTTTATGTCCGAGCCGGGCGTATTGTCGAATGATTTTTACCGGATTCTTTCCGGATATGAAAAAAGGATGGAACATGCCAGCCGCGTCAGCCGCCTTCCGGACGAGCCGGATATGGAACAGGTGGCCGCGTTTGTGGAATCGGTAAACCGCAGGGCGGTGGAAGAAAACGATTGCTAGAAACTATAGCATTTTCTTTATCCTGGCGACTGCTTCCTCCACGGCGGAGGCGTCGCCAAGGATACCCAGACAGGTGAGGTGCTGCGGGCAGCTGCCCATAATCTCAAACACCTGCACATCAGCGGCTTTCTGCGCCAGATCACTGGCGTAAATCATATCACAGACATCGCCGTGTACGAGCGCGAGTGCCGGGTATTTCTGGAAAAGCTCCTCCAGCTCCGGCATTTTTGCACGCCTTAAAATAATTTCTTTTGTCCCTTCAGAGACGGTTTTCATTACATTTATTTTCACATCATGAGCTGCCATGGTTAGCATTACCTCCTTTGTAAAGGATCCAGATCAAAATTTAAGGGCCGGATTCAGGAACTGTTGCAAAATTACTTGCTCATCCTGCACCGCCTGACGCGTGAACCGCGGATCATAAAAGCTTCGAATCAGCCCGCCTCACAGACACGAAAAAAGCAAATAAATTCATAGTCAGTATCACTCACATTTCGACTTTTGTCAACGAAAAATGATGGCTGAAATATGCATCTCCTGCATCCTGGCAGTGTACAAGCCCGGCAATCCCAGAATCTGGAAAAAACTGCTTGACAATATGCCCTGCAGGTGGTATGGTTCATTACATAAGTAATGAACCAATGCATTGGAGAACGATCTGACCAGTCATCGGACATTATCTGAGGGACTGTTACAAAATGACAGCTCTTTAGCGCATGGAAAACTGCACAGATCCAGAATGTGCATGAAAGGAAGTGGGTAAGTGAGCGAGATCCTTTCACAGGAAAAATCCATATACATTCAGATCAAAGAAAAGATTGAGAACGATATCCTGCGGGATATTCTGCTGGAGGAGGAGCGGGTGCCCAGCACGAACGAGCTGGCAAAAGCGTACACCATCAATCCGGCTACAGCGGCGAAGGGGGTAAACCTGCTCGTGGATGAGGGTATCCTTTACAAAAAAAGGGGCATCGGGATGTTTGTCCAGTCAGGGGCGAAAAGGAAGATTATGGAAAAGAGAAAGAAAAATTTTTACGATGATTATGTGAAACGGCTGATGGCAGAGGCGGCCAGCCTCGGAATCACTACGGACGAGCTGATTGATATGATCCGGGAGAACGATGAACAGGTGTAACTGACCGAGAATATCCGGGAAAAGAGTAAGCAGGTGTAAATGGTCGAGAATATCCGGGAAAAGAGTAAGCAGGTGTAAACGGCCGAGATGGTCAGGGGAAAATAATGAGCAGTCGTAACTGACCGGGATAATCAGGAAAAGCGATGAGTAGCCGCTGCTGAGAAGGTACAAAGCAGTTACGGGCAATCGGAATAAGGAAATTACGAGGAGGAAAAGGTATGAACAAAATTGTAGCATTAGGGATTGTGAAGCGATACGGAGAGAAGGAAGTGCTTCACGGCATTGATCTGGAGCTGGAGCAGGGGAAAATTTATGGGTTAATTGGCAGAAATGGAGCAGGAAAAACAACGATGCTGTCGATACTGAGTTCGCAGAATCCGGCGACAGAAGGGACTGTAATGGTGGAGATGACGGATAATGCAGGCTCTACAGCAGCTGACGAAAAAAAGGATTCGCAGCCGATGATCATTCGTGAGCCAGTCTGGGAAAACCCGAAGGCTCTTTCCCATCTTTGCTTTTCACGGGAGCTGAATACGATGGTCGGGAACAGTGCGAATACGATGAAGGTGAAAGAGTATCTGAAGATCGCCTCGCTGTTTCTTCCGCACTGGGATCAGAAGATGGCAGACCGTTATGTAGCGGAGTTTGGGCTGGACACGAAGAAGAAGATCAGCAAGCTTTCCAAAGGCATGCTTTCGATGGTGACGATTGTTGTGGCACTTGCCAGCGGGGCGGAGTTTACGCTTTTGGACGAGCCGGTCGCGGGACTGGATGTGGTCGCGAGGGAAAAGTTTTATCAGCTTTTGCTGGAGGAGTTTACCGAGAGTGGGCGGACTTTTGTAATTTCGACGCACATCATTGAAGAGGCTGCAGACATTTTCGAGGAAGTTATTTTTCTGGATGAGGGAAAAATTCTTTTAAAGGAAAAGCTGGAGGAGTTGTTGGAGCGAGCCTGGTGCGTGAGCGGACGCGAGGATGAGGTAGACCGCGCGACCGCAGGATATACGCAGCATCATGTGGAGCGGCTGGGGCGCAGCAAGAGCGTGACGATTCTGGCACCGAAGATGGGCGGCAACGGGGAAAGTGGGCGCGCGGACCGGCCGGCGGACACGGACATGGAGTGTGGTCGGTTGGGTCGACAGCCTGGGCTTTCATGGGGCGGTGCTGACGTGACGGTTCAGAAGGTGAGTCTGCAGAAGCTGTTCGTGGCACTGTGCGGCGAGGAGCACTGATCATAAGAAAACTGGCCGCAGGACAGAACGCATCTGTTTTTGAGTTCCATTGGAATACTTAACGGGAATATAAAGTACTGGTATGCGGGTGTGGGAGGAAGCAAATGAATGCAGATCATTTTTTGAGAACAGCGGTACAAAACGAAAGGAAGGAGACCATGAAGCCTGAGATGGCAGGGACATCCCGGATACTGCGCAGATTCTGTTTCCTTGGCAGGCTCTGCCTGCAGATGTTCGGAATAGCGCTGCTTGTCACGGTATTCTGGGATCTGCTCGTGCCGATAGTGAGAGGAGAAACGGGCGGTGGCTGGCCGCTGTCATGGAAGACGGCCGCAGCACTTCTGGAGGATTTTCCGCCTTACCTGCTGCTGGCAGGCGGCGTAACTGTCTGGATTTGCCCGACATTCCTATTTAATAATATCATTATGACGATGATTTCCATGAACGCTACGAGAAGGCTGACTGCTTTGAGCATGTGGCTCTGCGAGGGCACGGTGATACTGATCGTGATCGGAATCGCCTGGCTTTTTTCTGTGTTTGGAATGGGGACATATTGGATGGAGTGGCTGCCGCTGATCTTTGCAGCCGAGATATTTGCGGCCTTTATTGGAATCCTTTCTGGCATGGTTTCTTTACGATACGGAACGCTCGGAATCATTTTTAATGCTGTGTTTGCCGGAGGCTTTGCTTTTTTCTGCGGACTGATGGCGGGACTGGAGGGTGAGACAGCGATTTTCAATCAGAATGTTCTGAAATGGATACATACTCCCCTGCTGCCGCTGACCGGGTTTGGGCTGTACGCGGCTGCAGGAGCGGTGAGTCTGAGGGGACTGTGTAAAATGGAAGTGCGCAGGTGAAAGGCCGGCTTTTGTGAAAATACTGATTAACCCCAAAATGAAAAATATGCAGATCGTATTACTTCGCAGAGAGAAAGGACTGTGCACGGAGAGGATTTCAATATGATTACGATGAAAAAGGCAATCAAAAATCAATTTCAGATCAATAAAAACAAATGCCTGGCTGTTTTACTGCTCGAGCTGGGCGGCTTCCTGGCCGGGATGCTCGTTCTCGCCATTCTGATGAGATTTGCGGTTGACGAGGGAGAAGGGACGTTTCCGCTTGCGACGATCCTTGCGGCATTTATGGGGGCAGTGCTTCTGTTTGCGGATTTCGGGAATGATTATACGTCGCAGTTTCATACGCGGATTTCCCTTGGCTGTACACGAAAAGGATTTTTCGTGTCTGCGCTTTTGAGTCATCTGGTTCTGAGTACATTCGCAGTGGTGGCTCTCCTGGCGCTCGCAGCGGCTGAGGACGCATTGAATGCCCGGTTGTATCCTGCAGAGGAAGCGGCTCTGATTATCTTTCCTTTATTATCGCGTTATGGGATCGCGGCTGTGCTGGGTCTGCCCGCGGCGGCGGCTCTGTTCGGAACGCTGGTGAATCGGTTCGGACAGGTCATGAGAATTATATTTCTGGTCATGTGGATGGCGTTCTGGATCGGATGGCCAAGGGTGAGCGAGGCACTACTTCATCCAGAGGAGGCATCTTGGGTCTATCGAAGCATCGCGCAGTCGATTATGGCAGTTCCGTCCGGTGTGTGGCCTGTTGTGGGTGCGGCGGTGCTTGTCCTGGCAGTCGGGACCGCCTGGCGGCTCATGCGGACACAGCAGGTAAACTTATAAAAATTTACCTTATCTTTACATGATCTTAATGGAAAAATCAGACTTTTCTGGTTGCTCTGTATGCGGAGTCTTTATATAGTAATAAAGAATCCGCTCTTGTAAAATCGGCAATTTAAGCTGCGTCGAGGCTTTTTGAGTTTGCGATTCGCGTATTAGGTGGTGCAAGATGGGCATATAATTCCGCGACAGATCCTAACCCGGATAAACCGGAATAGAAATTTTGCCATTTTGCGCTAAAAAACGTTGATAAGCGGCCTAAGCATGATAAGAAGAAAAAATATCGGGCGGAGATTGAAACAAAGGAGAAGGGAAAAATGTTGAACGTATCACATGTGACGAAGAAATACGGCAAGGTGACAGCCTGCGATGATCTGAGCTTTCATCTGGATCCGGGGACAGTGACTGTTTTGTTAGGCCCGAGTGGTGCCGGGAAAAGTACGATCTTCAAGGCGATGATTGGCTTCCTGAAATACGAGGGCGAGATCAGGGTAAAGGGTCTTTCTAATAAAACGCCGGAGGCACGCCGTCTGCTCGGCTACATACCGGAGATGCCCTCGCTGTATCCGAACCTGACGGTGTCTGAGCATATGGAATTTATCGCGCGGGCGTATAAGCTTGGCGGAGGCGCGAGACGGGACAGCAGAAACACGGAGGGGAATAGCGGAGGTGCGCCGAATCTTGTCCGCGCACGCAAAACATTTTCCACCCTGGGCTTTGGCTGCTTTGCGATCCTGGTGACCGCCTCTGTACTGCAGATTGCCGCCGCGATGCTCTTTCCGGAATGGCTCTCGACCTCGTGGGGGCTGTGGATCTATACCTTTGCGCCCCTGTATGTGATTGCGGTGCCGGTGGGACTGCTGATCTTCCGCCGCGTGCCTGCTCATTCTGGAGGAATGTACTCGGAGCGAGACTATCTTGATGAGGATGACAGGGAGTGCCAGAGTAATAGCGAAAAAGAAGAAAGCGTTAGAAATACCGGCGCAGGAAATGATGATATTGGTAGTAAAAGTATCTTCACAAAAAAGAATGCAGTTGTGGATAAAATCGACAGCATGGAAAAAAATAAAAAACAGGGCGGGAGCCGCAGGGAAAAACGTACAATGAAGCCATCCCAGCTCGTGCGAGCCGTATTTATTGCCATCTTCCTGATGTACGCGGGCAACATCCTTGGCAACCTTGTCACCGCCGCGATCAGTGCGCTGACCGGCACATCGGCGGAGGCGGCCATCACGACTTACGCGCTGGCGGACTCTCTGGTGCTGAAAATTCTGTTTATGGTGATTCTGGCGCCGTTGATCGAGGAATATGTGTTTCGCAGGCAGCTGATCGACCGGATGAGCTGTTATGGAGAGAAGCTGGCGGTTGTCACCTCAGCGCTGATGTTCGGGCTATTTCATGGGAATTTCACACAGTTTTTCTATGCGTTCGCGCTGGGGCTGCTGTTTGGGTACATTTATCTGAAAACCGGAAAACTGCGCTATTCGGCGGGACTGCACATGGGGATCAATTTTCTGGGAAGCATCGTGCCTTCCGCGCTGCTTAATATGCTGGATCTGTCGGCGCTGGAGAGCCTCGACAGTCTGGAAATGCTTTCGTCTGAAGCCTTCGAACCGATGCTGCTGCAGCTGGCACTGTACGGCGGCTATGTGGTTGTACTTCTGGTTTCCTCGATCGTGGGACTGGTACTGCTCTGCCGCGGCTGGCGGCGAGTCAGCTTTGAAAGGACAGCTATGGAGCTTCCGAAGGATGCCCGGTTCCGGACGGTTTACCTGAACGCAGGCATGATTGTATTTGTACTTTCCTGCGTGGCACTGATTGTGTTTTCTGTTTTTGCATGAAAGAAGCTGCCTGCAGAGCAGAAGCAGGCAGCTGGGAAATGGTCACTGCGGTGAGATATTTTATTCGCAGCAAAACCAGTTGCTCGTTAACAGGCGAGGTTATATTATTTCCAGATAACCTTCCCCTTTTTCACAGTCATGGTATAGACTGTGTCACAGCGCAGCCGGTACGGATAGGCGGAGCGGGTGACCAGGAACAGGCTGACATCTGTGTGAGCCCTTTGCATGCTGCAGTCTATCATTTTCCAGGTAGAGCCGATTTTGACCTCGCACCAGCCGTGGCTGCTCAGTGAGCTGGTGGAATAGGCGGTCACCCCGCCGACTGCCACACGGCTGTCGTATCCGAGAACCCTCGCGATATAGGCCATGGCAGCCGCATACCGATAACAATTTCCGGACTTATTTTTAAACATATCCGTCGCAAAAGAAGCAACTGTCGAGGCGGTCGGGGCGCCGGATATGGAGCCGCGGTGCGAATAGGAATACTTGCAAAGTGCCTGGAAGCAAGCTTTCAGGCGCTGTTTTCGTGTCTGAGAGCTGTCAGAATTACTCATGACAAACGCAACGGCATACTTGATCTGAGACGCAGTCACCCGAACCCCGGTCGAGTCCACATAGTAGTAACCATTTTCCTCGGAACCGACGATCTTGTTGGTCTGCAGCTTCCCTGACTTGCTGAAATAATAGTACTTGCCGGAAATCTTCTTCCAGCCGGTCACTTTCTTCCCATTTTTGTAATAGTACTTATATCCGTTTTTGGTTTTCCAGCCGGTATAGGACTTACTCGCGGCCTGTACAGTCAGGGTTTGCGACATCATTACAGGAGTGGCGCAGGCGAAAGCCAGAATGAGCAGCAGCAGCGGCAAAAACTGTCTTTTCATTTTCTTCATGACAAAAGTCCCCCATCCGATTCTTGCAAAAACTGGTTTTGAAAGTATGTGAGCTATTATTTTGTGCATCCTGCATAGATTATGCCATAACTGGTGGAGGATTTCAATAGAGAATTACAATGATTAGATGCGATTTGTAAAGAATCAAAATCTACTAAAATCAACATAGCATTATTTGAGAAATAACGACAAACAACATGCTTTTGCTTGAAAAACGATAAAAACAACAACATAAAAGCGTCAAAAATCAACATCTGATGCTTGACGAATCGGGAGGAGTATTATAAAATGATAGCAGATTTTATACGACTGGAGACCATTGATAGAGAAGATGGCCAAACATTCGGCCAGGCTCTGGGGTATGGGGGATACGATGGATACTTTTGAAATAAAGACAGTCATACATTTTGGGGAAAATTCTCTGGATCGGCTGAGAGTGCTCCCTTATAAAAAGGTTCTGATCATCTGCGATCCGGTGGTGGTGCAGAGTGGGATGATCGACCTGATCACGGCACCCCTTAGCAGAGGACAGATCGCGTATGAAATCTTTTCTGACGTGGTGCCGGACGCACCGATTGAGAAGATCGCAGGCGGGGTCGTCAGGCTGCTGCAGTTTCAGCCGGAGGCCATTGTCGCGGTCGGTGGCGGCTCCGCGATTGATTCCGCGAAGGCGATCCGCGAGTTTACGCTCCAGATCAATAACTATGGAAGGATTGGCCTGATTGCCATCCCGACCACGAGCGGCACCGGATCGGAGGTGACTTCGTTTGCGGTCGTAAACGATACGAAAGCCCAGATTAAATATCCGCTGGTGTCCAGCGAGCTGACTGCCGACGAGGCAATTCTGGACGCGGAGCTGGTAAAAAGTGTGCCGCCATCGGTCACGGCCGATACCGGCATGGACGTATTTACCCACGCCCTGGAGTCTTATGTAAGTACAAAGCACAATGAGTTTTCTTCCGCGCTGGCAGAGAAATCCATCGAGATCTGCGGCGTTTTTCTGTTGCGGGCGTATCTGGACGGGACGGATATGCACGCGCGCAAGAAGATGCACGTGGCCTCCTGCCTGGCAGGACTTTCCTTCAATACAGCCGGACTTGGCATTACACACAGCATGGCTCATCAGTTGGGGGCGGTATTTCATATCCCTCACGGACGCGCCAACGCGATGCTCCTGCCGCATGTGGTAGAGTTTAACGCGGACATCAATAAACACAGCAGGAGCCAGCAGGAATATCTGCCTGCCGTAAAACGCTATTCCAACATTGCCCATATCCTCGGACTGAGCAATTACAATAAAGTCATGAGTGTGCGCTCCCTGGTGAACTGGATTCAGTTCATGCAAAAGGAGATGAACATCCCCCTGACCATACAGGAGCTGGGGACGATTCCGCCGGACGCGTACTTCGCCGCGGTTGACAAAATGGCGGAAAATGCGTTAAAAGACACCTGCACGCCAACGAACCCGAGAATTCCGGCCAAGGAAGATATTGTAAAGATTTATACGAAGCTGTGGTCGTTTTAAAAGATAATAAAGAGGTATTTATATATGGAAGGGAACTATAATCAAACTGTCATCGAAGCCACAGTTCGGGAAGTGCTCCGGCAGATGGCTCCGTGCCGGAAAATCACTCTGGAGGAGGCCAAAAGGCTGACCAGGGCAGTCGAGCAGGAATCTGCCCGGCGTGGTCAGCAGTCTGTCATCGCGGTCTGCAACCCGGAAGGCAATCCGGTCCTGGTGCATGTCATGGACGGCGCCTATCTGGTAAGCTTTGATGTAGCGGTTAAAAAAGCCTATACGGCAGTCGCGGTGAAAATGTCGACGATGGAACTCGCAAAGCTCGCCCAGCCGGGTGAGACCTTTTACGGACTGGAGCAGATGGACAACGGAAAAATCTGTATCCTTGGCGGCGGCGTTCCGCTTAAAATAGGGGAGCGGATCATCGGCGGCCTGGCAGTCAGCGGCGGGACCGGCGAGGAGGACGACAGCCTGGCACTGTATGGGCAGTCTGTTCTGAGTGAGATCCTGTGATTTGATTGTGAGGATGAAACCAGCATGTTGAATCAATTTTCAAGGACGGAGCTTCTTCTTGGAAGGAATGCCATGGAGAAGCTGTTTGGAGCGCGGGTAGCGGTGTTTGGGCTGGGAGGTGTGGGCGGCTACACCGTCGAGGCGCTTGCCCGGAGCGGCATCGGGACGCTGGATCTGATCGACGATGATAAAATCTGCCTGACCAACCTGAACCGGCAGATCTACGCGCTTCGAAACACGGTTGGAAGGTACAAGACAGACGTGGCCAGAGAGCGGATTGCGCTGATCAATCCGGACGCAAAGGTGAATACCTACAGAACCTTTTATATGCCGCAGACGGCGGATCAGTTCGATTTTTCTCAATATGATTATGTGGTGGACGCGATCGACACGGTGACAGGAAAAATCGCTCTGGTGGAACAGGCGGAGCGCGCCGGGACGCCTATTATCAGCTGCATGGGCGCTGGAAATAAGATGGACGCGTCCGCACTGGAGGTGGCAGACATTTATGAGACCAGCATCTGCCCCCTTGCGCGTGTGATGCGCCGCGAGCTGAAAAAGCGCGGGATCAAAAAGCTGAAGGTCGTCTATTCCAGAGAACCGGCGATAGAGCCGATCGACGATGGGGCGATCAGCTGCCGCACGAATTGTATTTGTCCGCCCGGGACAGCACGGAAGTGTACGCAGCGTCGTCAGGTGCCGGGGAGCAATGCATTTGTGCCGGCTGTGGCGGGACTGATCATCGCGGGCGAGGTGGTGCGGGACTTAGGATCTGTCGCTAAATAACTCATGCATCTTGCGCCGCCTGATCCGCGAATCGCAGGTTCTAAAAGCCTCGCCGTAGCCCGGCAGAAAGGAAAAGAGTATGACGTCTGCAGATACCTTTCAGGATTATCTGAAAGAACCCGGGCATCTCACGTTTGACCAGATGGCGGCAATTCATCAGGAGATTGTCGAAGAAGTGGGACAGGATGAAGAGGCTCTGGAATTTTATGGCTATCTGGTGGTGGCGGCAGCAAAATACGCCAATACGCGTGCGCTCTGGTGCACAATGGATAAGATGGAAAAAATGGAGAAGGATTCCGGCCGTACTTCTGGGCATGATTCGGTTATCACAAATCTCAATATGCTTGCCAGATTCCTGAAAACGCAGGGAAAACCGGCTCTATGGCGTGACAGGCTCGGAGACGAGACCGATCGATACGGACGGAAGGCACTGGGGGATTTCGCATGCTACCTTGCATTTGTGTGCGGAATTAATGCGCGATAGATCTGTGCGGAGCCAGGATTTACAGGTCATATGTTCCTGCGAGCAGTGCCTCTACCGCGGTATCCGCGTCGCCGGTTACGCCGCCATATAGCCGGATGCCGGATGAGGCGAGCGCAGTCTGTGCGCCGCATCCGATCCCACCGCAGATCAGGATATCTGTCTGCAGAGCATTCAGTACTTCCACCAGCGCGCCGTGTCCCTGGCCGTTTGTGCTGACGACCTCGGAGGCTACGATTTTTTCACCATTTGTGTCATAGATTTTAAACTGTGCGGCACGGCCGAAGTGCTGAAAAATCTGTCCGTTTTCGCAGGGGACGGCGATCCGCGTAGTGCTGCTGTCCTTTGGTTTTTGAAATGCCTGATAAAGCTCCTGCTTGTAGCACTCACTGATGCCGCAGGTGCGGTTCTGACCGTTGCAGATCAGATATTCGCCGCCTTCAATTTTGAGAGGGCAGCCGTCCACCAGCGCGGTTGCCAGCTTTTTACGGGCGGAATCGTAGATTTTCTGCACCGTAGTCCGCGCGACCTGCATCCGCCTGCAGCACTGCTCCTGAGTGAGATCCTCTTTGTCGATCAGGCGAATTGTTTCATATTCATCTACAGTCAGGATAATGGTCTCTTTTGTCTCTTTCTTATCCCTGCTGTTTCCATCGCTTCCGGCCGGAATAAATTCCAGCGTCTGGGGAAGACGGCAGACGGTTCTGCACTTGACTGGTCTTGACATTTCGTTACCTCTCTTTTCGTATCAGAGCATTTTTTGCGTGTAATTCTTTCTCCTCGTCCCAGCCGACAATTCGTCCTCTTCGATCAAGATAAAACGGCCCTTCAAAGGTATACCCTTTTGTCCCGACCAGAGCATAATCTTCGTAGGCGTAATAGTTATTCTGTAAAAATGCCAGCCGTCCCTGGTATTCCCTGTTCAGCCTTTCCGTCTTTTTCGCGTCCCAGAACATATCGTGATTGCCTCGGAGCAGAATCTTTCTTCCCGAAAGTATACTGCGATCACTCGACCGCGGCGCCAATCGCGAAGTGTATTTTCTCTTGCCAAAGTATAACATGATTTTTCAGGAATGGACAGGGGCAGTTCCGTAAAAACTCCATAAAAAGCGGTTGACAAAACGCTATTCATGATGTAATCTCATTATATACCGAGAAAACATATATATTAAGTAGGAATTAAAAATGAGCAGAATATATGAAAAGTAAAACGACTAAAGTCGTTTACTATAATTAGTGAGACGTCGCTTTTGAGACTGGGGCGCTTCGCGCAGAAAATAAGCATTAAAAGCAGATAGTTTCCATGGAAGGCGGTCGATATGTGCGAGCTGTTTGGGAGTTGTTCTGAAAACCAGCTGGTGCTGAATGAATATTTAAAAAAATTCTACAGTCACAGCACCTGCCATCCAAATGGCTGGGGGCTGGCTTTGCTGGACGGCAATGAGGCATTTATTGAAAAGGAACCGCTGCGGGCTGATAAAAGCCACTACCTCCAGGAACGTCTGTCCGTACCTGTGCAGGGACGGATCGTGCTGGCGCATATCCGCTATGCGACGATTGGAAATGTTGAGTACCGCAATTGCCATCCATTCACAGGGAAGGACTGCTCAGGCAGGCGTTGGACGCTGATTCATAATGGCACAATTTTTGAATATGAACCGTTGAATAGAATGGTGGCCAGGCAGTCTGGGGACACGGATAGTGAGAGAATACTTTTGTATTTGCTGGAGCAGATGGATCGGGAGATATGCAGCAGAGGAGTGCCGGGGGCAGCCAGACGATTCCGGCTGCTGGACGAAATTGTCTGCCAAATGGCTTCCGGTAATAAGCTGAACCTGATTTTTTCCGATGGAGAGTATGCGTATGTTCATACAAATTATGCAAATTCGCTGTATCAGCTGCCTGGGGAGGGGCAGGCTATTTTTTCAACACAGCCGCTCGGACCAGGCGGATGGGAACTGGTTCCCATGACAACGCTTCTGGCCTATAAGGATGGGCGTCTTGTTTTCACGGGAACGAACCACGGAGAAGCCTACCTGGACAACGAAGAGAATATGAAGTATATTTATCAGATTTTTGCGGAGCTATGACCTGGGATATACTCTGGAACTCTGATATAGATGAAAAGAGTCGGACAGAACTGATGTAAAGAATGAAAGCATGGATGCTGGTGGCGAAAAAATGTTGAATCAGTTTTAAGGACAGAACTTCTTTTAGGCACTTACAAACGATTTTTTGCGCAAAATGGCAAAATTTCGATTCCGGTTTATCCGGGTTAGGAAAGGAATGCATGGAGGATCCATCACAGTGCCAAGAAGCCCCTCGGCAATGGCATCGGTTATTTCCATATTACCGCCATTGGTGAAATATCGTTCCATTGTGTGCATCATAATATCCACACATCCGGATTCCGTTTGGTAATCCGGCAGGGATTGAGTATGGACATATAGTGCCATTTCCGGTTGATAATGATGAACAGGTCGGAATAAGTGTGCGAAAGATCGGTTCTGGTATTTTCTCGATTCGAATATTCAATCTGGCTGTCTGGCGGATAGTTCGTACCAAACAGTCCGTTGATCAGATTCGTGATCGCTTTATCGGAGAATGTAAAAATACGTTTAAAAACCTTGTCAAAAATCTGGCTGATTTCGTCCATAAGCAAAAGACTCCTTTCCCATGTGTGATAAAAACTGACTGATATGCATCGTACAATAATCACAAAAATATACCAATGCATAAGATGCAATAAAAATGACTATACATAATTTTAAAATAGACACTAAGATATATTAAGAAACACAAGAGGAAGAGCAGATAATACGGAATAATTTTGGATAGTGGGTTCCGTAGTCGCTTACATGTGAATGCATGTGTGTCGTAACTGAGAGTATGCTGAAACTTTTACTATCGGAAAAACCGATAACCAGTTACCAGAATAACCGGGTTGACGAGAGGCGCTTTTTCATGTATGATTACACGCGTAAGTGGTATACACAGTAATTATATAAAAATAATAGGAAATGAAGAACGATTATGAGCCGCATTTTTGTATCAGCGGGCGGTATGCAGGGCTGTTGAAAGAATGTTGCCGCAGTCCCATCAGACAGTAAATAGTTCCTGTTGGACATGCGGGAAAATATGGAAACGAATGAATAACAGAACAATGGACTGAAAGTATAGCAAAGTGAAACGGCTTATGCCGTTACTATAAATAACAACACAGGATTAAAGGCGGCGCATTGCACTGATGGACATAAAAAGGAGAAGAATAGAATGTCCGGAAAGAAGACAAACCAAAAGAATAAGTCTGCAAAAAACAATGTCGTAAAGCAGAGCGATGAGAGAAGATCCAATGCGAAAAACATAGAAAATAAGAATGGAAGCAGAATTTTGCCGGTGATAGCGGGAGTGGTGGTCGTAGCTGCTGTCGCGGCAGTCGCTGTCACGAGATTTGCCGGCAGCGGGAACGGCGAAGAACAGTCGGTTTCGAACTCTTCAACATCAGATGCTCAGACGACAGACACTCAGACAGCAGACAATCAGTCGACAGGAACAATTGTTATTGATACAGGTGAGATTGGCGGGACAGCCTCTTATTATGACTATGATGCGGACGGCACCACGGTTGAGGCACTGGCGGTGACCGCGTCGGATGGAGCTGTGCGCCTGGCGCTGAATACCTGTCAGGTGTGCCAGGGATCGCCATACGCATATTTTGTACAGGAAGGGGATTCGTTCATCTGCCAGAATTGCGGGAATGCCTTTTCCAGGGATGACATTGGCCTGGAAGCGGGAGGCTGCAATCCGGTTCCGGTGACGGAAGAATACTATGAGGAATCAGACGGTGTGATTACAATCTCGAGTAATTTTCTGGAGGAATATAAAGAATCCTTCACGAACTGGAAAAAGGTCTGAGAAAACCTGGGAAACCTGAAAAAATCTTAAAAGATCAGAAAAATCAGAGAGAACAGAAAAAATCAGAAATAATTGGAAAAAATCTGAACAGGTCCGAGAAAACCTGAGAAAACTCGAGAAAATATGGAAAAACCGGAAACGCATCGAGGATCGATCATTTGTATGAGCAGAAATACTGGAAAAAAAGTTCAGGCAGTTATTGTCGTGGAAGGCATGATGTGCGAAGCCTGTGAGCGGAGGGTTGAAAAAGCGGCGAAGAGTGTGGAGGGCGTCAGCGACGCAAAAGCTGACTGTGTGAGCAATTGCCTGAGGGTAGAATATGGAGAGCCTGCGACGCCAGATGCGATCAGGAATGCTGTGCGTGCGGCCGGGTATGATGCGCCTGGCTGTGAAGAACCTGGGGACGATGCACCCGGATATGATATGGTCGGTAATGACACGCCCGGCGGGTCTGTACAGACCGTCTGGCCGGACATTCCACGAAAGCAGGAAGATCAGAAACGGCAGGAGGATGAAGAAACACAGGAGAAAGAGCAGAAACAGGAAGCCGTTCGGGGACGGAACCAGGATACGCTGTATATCCTGGTCATTATTCTGGGTCTCTATGTGATCGCGACTCAGTGCGGCCTGACGCTGATCTTCCAGAGATTCCCGACTGTCAGCGAGGAAAAGGTCGGCTATGCCGTGCTTTTTGTGATCGACCTGTTTACCTCGGTGCACTGTATAGCCATGTGCGGCGGAATCAATCTGACACAGAGTGTGGCCGGAGAGGAAAATGCGCCGGTGCGCAAAAGCCTTCTTTATAATGCCGGGCGGCTGACCGGATACACGCTTGTCGGCGGTATTCTCGGACTGATCGGCGAGGCGGCCTCTGTCACGCTTCGCGTCCGCGGCCTGATCGGTGTGCTTGCGGGTGCCTTCATGGTACTGACCGGCGTCAATATGCTTGGAAGCTTTGGATTTCTGAAAAAGCTGACCCTGAGAATGCCCAAATCTGCCGCAAAAGCCGCTGCTTCTTTTGGCAGACGCGGTTCGTTCGCAATCGGTCTCGTGAATGCGTTTATGCCCTGCGGACCGCTGCAGTCCATGCAATTATACGCGATTGCCGCAGGCGGATTTGCGGTCGGAGCACTCTCTATGTTCTTTTTTTGCCTGGGGACGATTCCGCTGATGCTGATCATCGGAGTGACAGCAGGGTTTTTAAAAAGAAAATGGAAGAGCCGGATGCTGCGCGTGAGCGCGGCTCTTGTCCTGGTATTTGGGCTTTTCATGCTGCAGAATAATTTTGCCCTGCTGGGGATTTCTCTGCCCGGCCTGTCGGTTTCCGGCACATCAGATGGCAGTGCGGTGACGGCAATGGTGGATGCAGAAAACAATGTACAGATCCTCTCAACGACCCTCCATGTAAACGGATTTGATGATATCGTGGTGGAGGCGGGGATTCCGTTCGTCTGGACGATCACTGCGGACGCGTCCAGCCTGAATGGCTGCAACAACGCGCTCGTGATTCCGGAATACAACCTGCAGGTAACCCTGCAGGAGGGAGAAAATGTGATCGAATTTACACCAGCCGAGACAGGGACATATACTTATACGTGTTGGATGGGGATGCTGAAGAATACCATCACGGTCGTGCAGGGATGACTTGATAGGGGAGAGAAGCGTTCCCCTATCCGATTGGTGATTGAAAATCGCAAATGTGCATTCAAAACTCCTGAGCCGGATAAACCGGAACCGAGATTTTGCCATTTTGCGCAAGAAATCGTTTTTAAGTTCCTAAACCTTCAGCGTCTCATTCATACTCCCGGTTCGGTACCCCCTCAAATCCAGTGTTACATAGGAAAACCCATATTCTTTTAATTTTGCATAAACGCTCAGCCGGACTTTATCCTGCATCAGCTTTTCAAATTCCTGCGGCAGGATTTCAATCCGGGCGATGTCCCCATGGATACGCACACGCACCTGCCGGAACCCCAGATCAAGCAAAAGCTGCTCGGCCTGATCTACCATCCGCAGCTTTTCTTCACTGATGGTTTCTCCATATACGAACCGCGAAGAAAGGCAGGCGAAGGACTGCTTGTTCCATGTAGGGAGCCCGAACTCTCTGGACAGGCTGCGGATCTCCTCTTTGTTAAGCTTAGCATACCTTAAGGGGCTGGCGACCCCCAGCTCCTTCACGGCAATCAGCCCTGGGCGGTAATCCCCATTGTCATCCATGTTGGAGCCTTCGGCGACTGCCGCGATGTGATTTTCCTTTGCCAGGGCAAGAATTTTTTCAAACAGCTCGTGTTTGCACAGATAGCAGCGGTTTTTCGGGTTCTGCCGGAATCCTTCGATGTCCAGCTCCTCCGAGGCGATAACAAAGTGCCGTACATGATGCTCCCGGCAAAACTGTTTCGCCTCCTCCAGTTCTCTTTTGGGAAAAGAGCAGGAGGAAGCCGTTACTGCAATTACCTGATCTTGTAACGCCTCCTGTGCTGCATACAGCAGAAACGTAGAATCCACGCCGCCGGAAAAAGCAACGGCGATACTTCCCAGACTTTTCAGGTAATCCTGTAATTTTTGATATTTCTCATGTAAGTTCTGAACCATGTTTTTACCTCAATATAAGCAAGCTTTTGCAAAAATGATTTACATTTCACAGACGAATGAAATCATTATAGCCCACGGAAGAAAGAGAGTCAAGTCAGGCGATAACTCCCACAGGGCGATTTCACGGACTATATGCTCGTGGAATCGCACTGACAATTCTTCAGGGTTGTTTCATGAAGAAATTTTAAAATTGAAAAAACGTAGATTTTATCGG
>JAJQBS010000029.1 GCA_021203145.1 Lachnospiraceae bacterium
ATACATTTCTGGCAGTCTCTGTCACTATGATTCCTACAGTAAATTTACGCCGTCTCCCGCTATGTTCCGCTTGACATTTTCCGTGAGATTCTGCACAATAGGGGTATCCAAAGCGAACTTGACGCATGGCTGACATTTTTGTGCGAGGATGCCCCGGAGATGATCGAACTTCTGATCCGGCAGTATCCGCATTTCCGGGAGCTGTATCATGATGTCTATAAGCTGTGCGGGAATATGGAGGATATTATGGGATATTTTTCAGAAGCGCTGCGCGAAATGGACAGAAATACCGTACAGTATATGATTGAAGAGCAGCAGGCTCAGATTGAGGAGCAGAAAGGTCAGATCGAAGAGCAGCAGGAGCAGCTAAAAGAAAAAGATAGCCAGATCGAGGAACTGAAGAGGGAGCTGGCCGCAATGAAGAAGACTTAAATGTAGAGGACTAAAAACAACAATAAATATATCACTAAAAAACAAGCAAAGAAGTATTAGAAAATTCTGAGGCGAAATGCACAAATTAACTGAAATATTCATAAAATTCGTGAAATTAGAACAAAAACAGAAATAAAAACAATTTGAATAAAATAAATTTTAAAAAATTTCAAAAATAGTGTTGACAAATCGGAAAGCCTGTGGTATAGTACAACCATCAACAAAACATTGTTGTTCCTATAGATCAAAACCTATAGACAATGACAGGAGAGAGGAAGGAGGTCGATTCCAATGGACACAGTCTCACACTACTTATTCAAAAATACATGCGGCGGGATAGATGTTTCCTGTGAAAAAGACCTCAGCCAGAATTGATTCGAGAGATATCGTAAAAGAACGATCCTTGGAGAGAAAGCAGAATCGGTTGGCCGAGTACATTTATCCTAAGGTAGAAGAAAACGGACGCGAAGGTTCGTTACAGAAAAGCGAGAGCAGACGGCAGAGACAGAGCTGCAGACGCAAAAACAGAGTGAATGTGAAAAACAACAAAACAAAATGCGCGGCAGACAAAGCGAGAAAAGCAGGATTCAAAGTAAGAATCAAAGTGAACCTATAGGAATCAGAGATTACGAAGAAGAATCCGAAAAAGCGAATATTCAGTTATGATACGTGAAAGATAAGATATGCGATGAAACAGTGAAAGCAGTGGTATGTATTACATGAGTGTGGCATATGTCATTCGAAGAGGGATTCGGATAAGACGAATTCAGATTTACTGAAAAAGGATTCAAGGAATGGATCCACACATATTTCGAAAGGAAAAGCGTTAAGTTAAAAGACGATTGGTTTCACGATCATAAAAGAGAAAGGCCAGGGCGCAGTACATCACATTCCGCAGTGGGATTCGTTAAGAAAAGAGAGAACCTATGATACCGGAGTGATTCAGAAAAAAAGAATGGATCGAAGAAGCCGGTGAGGTTCGGAAAAGAACTCGCAATCCCGGGACGATTCAGAGAAAAAAGAATGAATCAGGATCCGGTCAGGTTTGAAAGAGAAGAAGCCCGCAAAACAGCCGCATGGTTTATAAAAAAGAAGAACCGTGTAAAGAAACGGGAAATCAATTTTATAAATAAAACAGGAAAAGAACTCTCCAGGAAATCATACCATATAACAAATGGAAACCTACAAAAGTTAAAATAAAGAATCGGAGGATGATAAGTCCTCCGATTTTTTCCTTTGCTGTTTCCGTCCGCCAGGTTCGCATGGAAAGCGAGTGGAAACCAGAATTTTTGCGGCTGCTATTTTTAATGCCTTTTATTGTCGGCTTCTTTCATGCTCCAGCATGATCGGATAGATGCGTGCGCAGTTGTCATTGTCGGAATATGCAAAGAAATCATCTGCCCTCTGGCGGTAGAGATCCGGCATGTGGCAGTCATTTTTCATATAATTGCAGAGGGTGTCGATCAGTTCGTCGTTTGTAGTGCATATTTCTCCAAAACCCATCGTATCATAGAAGAAAGAACCTTCCTCGTAATGCTGCGGAATGTCGTGGTGATGCAGATAGACGACAGGCTTTCTCATGTAGGCGAAGTCAAACTGCACACCGGAGAAATCGGTGACCATCAGGGCTGCTTCACAGAACAGCTTTTCATAGCTCATGTCGCCGATGGACGGAATGATCTCCACGAGGTCATTCCTTGTGAAATCCTCTGCCTGCGGGCTGATGATCGGATGCAGCACATACTGGATGCGGTAGCCATACTGTCTGGCCGCATCCAGCAGACGAGGATCATTCATGAGACTGTTGTAAACCTGGTAATAGCTGGTTTCCTTAAAATGAGGATTATAATCGCGCGCAACAGATTCTCCCCTGGTTGGCGGGAGCGCGGAATTCATGCGCCACGTCGGGGAGAAAAGCAGGATTTTCTGTGCCCGGCTTTTCAGCCCGTCATAACGAGGGACGCCGGTCAGCTTCAGCACATCGTAACCGACATAGTCATAGGCGGGTCTGGAAAGATTTTCTATCTCATATTTTGAAGCGCAAAAATAAAGCTTCGTATTATCGCGCAGACGCTGTTGGGCGATGGCGATTTTCTGGACGGACATGCCGTGCTGGACACAGGCGACGTCAAAGTGAATATCTCCGCGGATATATTGCGAGGTCGCTGTGCTGTAGCTGTTGAACGCAAATACAGTGGAATTGGACGCAATTACCATATTCGCATTCAGGAAGATCAGCCGATGCCTGATGCTGCCGCGCTTCAGGGGATGATATCCCTCTTTTTTCAGCCGCGCGTAATCGGCGGAGGATTTATCAAGAAGATAATATTTCCGGATTCCGTCATCCTGCGCCGTCGCATATTTGTAGATATATTCCGAAGAATCGCCGCCCTTATAGATTTTGTCCATAAACATCCAGATCTTTTGTCTGGAAAACCAGGGGCGCAGCGCGAAATTCAGCATTTTCAGCGGCACATATTTACGGCCTTCTCTTTTCTGGAGAATCTGTCTCCAGAGCAGGACCTCTTTGCGAAATACCAGAAGAGGAGAGGACGGACGCACGTGAATCCCAAGGTCATTGTGGTAGGAAATATATTTGCCAAAGCGCCAGTAGCCATAGGCGAGGCTTCTGGCAAAACGGCTTGTATGGGACGGAAAGGCGAACGTCATCCGGTATTCCATCTCGCCGGGGCTGGCGGGTTTAGTGGCCGAAGCCTGGCGGGAGGCTTGCGGCCCGGCCATATTCCCGAATGCGGAGCAGGGATTCTTCACCTTCAGATAGAAATTGAGAAATCGCTCCTTCTGTCCGGTGTCAGTCTCGTCGACCGGAATCGAGATGTGGAACGTCTTTTTTCGATAGAAGGAAGTGCCGAAATATTTTGTCAGGGAATAGCGGCGATTAAATACCGGCTGATAGATTTCGCCGCCGAATCTGGCAAAAACTTTTACACTGTGATCCTGGAAATAATCCGGGCAGGAACCATCAATCTCCAGTGCGCCGTTCCGGTAATCGATCAGCTGAATTTCGAGCGGCACATCCAGAAGCGTGGCAAACTCATGCCCGTCACAGACGAGGCGCAGATCATCCCCCGAGCAGACGGGCTGAGGGAACCAGGACCAGTCCCGTTTCTTCATGCGCAGCAGCGTGAGCCTGAAGGGGAGGGACGCATTGGTTGTATGGACATTGGTATCAAGAATCGCCTCAATGCTGATGTATTGGAGCACGGAGGAAATCAGGTCTGTGAAGGAAGAAATCTCTTCCGTCTCCAGGACATGCTTGTTGCGATTATCAATATTTGCGTTGAATCGAATGTTAATCATGTGCAGCGCCAGATATTGAAGCAGACGGGGGATTCCCTCCTCCTGCCCGGCCTGCGCAGAATGCGACGTCCTGTCGGCGTTTTCCTGCCCGGCCTGCGCAGAATGCGACGTCCTGTCGGCGTTTTCCTGCCCGGCCTGCGCAGAATGCGATGTGCTGTCGGCGTTTTCCTGCCCGGTCTGCACAGAATGCGATGCGCTGTCGGCGTTTTCCAGCCCGGTCTGCGCAGAATGCGGTGATGTGTCTGCGCTTTTGCGGATCTGCGCAAGGAGCGGCAAAAGAAATTGCTCAAACGGGTCATAGTACCATTCGTGCCTGAGACTGCGGATATCATACTGGTGGTCGCATTCCCGGGGAGTTGTGTAGCTGATTTCGTCAGATCCGAGATAGGAAAACCGTGGATTTTCCCGGAGCAGCTCAAGCAGGATCATCTTTTCGTGTTCCGCCGAGCCTGCAGTTTCACGCGTCTCGTAGTTCATCGTGTCGGTAGTCTTACATGATTCGCGCTCCGCCGAGCCTGCAGTCTTATGCGTTTCACATTCCGCCGAGCCTGCAGTCTCGTGCATTTCGTAATTCGCCGAACCGGCAGTCTTACGCAGCGCGCGCTTTAGCGACTGAGTGGGAAAAAGCAGTGCGTGAAGCTCGACAGGAAAAGTAAACGGCATGTAATCCGGGTCTTCCATTTTGCTAAGTGAAAGATTTCCGGAGAGCTTCCAGTCTTTTTCTTCGATTTCCATGGTGGTGGTATTCATGGTAAAAGAACCGGTAAGGGGCTGCAGAGAAAAGAATTCGACAGGCCGTTTAATATAGCGCCCGATCTGGGAGGGCATGACAAAAGCGCCGCCGGATGTTTTGGCCAGGGCAAGCAGATCGGATAAAAATGTGCGCGGAAAATGATCGCCCGCGTCCAGGAGGATCGTATAAGTGCCCTCCGCTTTCGGAATCGAAGCGAGAGCCTGCGCCCACGGCAGGTAGGGGTCATTTTCCCGAATGGGAAGTACCTGGATCCGCTCTGCGGCGAGCGACTGCGCCGGAAAAGGCGGAATCTCATCATCAGATTCGTGGAGCGCATATAGCACGGTAATGTCGTATAAATCATTCATACTACAGGAACCCTTTCTGTATCCGACAGATATGATGCGAAACGCCGTGCGCATATAGCGTGCATGGCGCGGACAGGATGCCGGTTTGTTAATAAATTTGAAAATAATCGTAACATATATGCAATGTTTTTTCAATGGGGAATTCTTGAAATTACGGTGAATGGATATGAAATATTGACTTGTTATATGACCGTTATGGATTGTCCGCACTTATACGGTGCATTTCACCGTGTCAGAAAAGTGTGCGAAGAAACTGCGGGGGCATTCGACAAAAGAGGAAAAAACTGGATAAAATCAGAGAAAACGTGACAAATATCCGATTTTATTCATCTTGTTTTTGACATTAAAAAACAGGTATGGTACACTAAACAAAAGACTTATAATGAGGTGACAAAGTTGGAAAAGGTAGATAAATATGAGTATAACCTCAAACTGGAGGAGATTGATAAGCTTGTAGATCAGGGCGATTACGAAGAGGCGGCAAAGCTGGCTGACACGATTGACTGGCGCAAGGTCAGAAATGTCCGGACGCTGTGCCTGATCAGTGAAATCTATGAAGCGGCCGGCAGACTGGACAGAAGCAAGGAGATGCTGGAGCGGGCTTACAATCGTTCTTCTGTGGGCCGCACGGTTTTGTACCGGCTGGTCGAGGTGACTACGGCACTCGGACAGTACGATGAGGCGCTGGAATATTATTCTGAGTATGTGCAGGCCGCGCCGCATGATAATAACCGCTACATCCTGAAATACATGATTTACAAGGGCAGAGGCAGCTCGCCTCAGGAGCTGATCCCCATTTTGGAGGAGTATCTCGGCCAGGAGTACACGGAACGCTGGGCCTATGAGCTTGCGAGTGTCTATCAGCAGGCAGGACAGATCCAGAAATGTATGGCGGCCTGTGACGACCTGGTATTGTGGTTCCATACGGGCAAATATGTGAAGAAGGCACTGGAGCTAAAAAAGCGTTATGCGGTACTGACGCCGAAGCAGCAGCATATTTATGAGGTATGTCTCCAGGAAGAGGCGCAGAGTGATTATTTTGAGGACTCTGATGAGGAGACGACCCTTGCGCAGCCGTCTACGGAAGCGGACGATGAGGTGCTCGCTGAGAATATTATCGCCCAGACGGAGAAAGAGATTGCGGGTGAGATCGCTGCCCGCAAGGCGAAAAAAGAAAAGGGGAAGACGGCTGCCGCCCAGACCCGTCAGGGATCTGTCAGTTCCGCTCCGTCCGGCGTGGATGAGCAGGATACACGTACGTCCGCCACGGATCGGAGAGGTTCCTCTGATGATCGGAGGACGCGTATGGCCGGCACTGATCAGACGGGCTCTTCAGACGGCAGGGGGACGCGTATGGTCGCCACTGACCGGGCGGGTTCTTCGGACAGTAGGGGGACGCGTATGACTGGGTCCGACCGGACGGGTGCTTCGGACGGCAGGGGGACGCGTATGGCTGGCTCTGACCGGGCGGGTTCTTCGGACGGCCGGGACGCGCGCATGATGTCCCGCAGCCAGGCGGACGCAGGAGCGGTTCCTTACGGTGAGCCGGAAGCTTCGGAGAGTGCTGAATATGAGGAGCTCCAGGTGGAGCTCGCGAGGAGTGTGAGAAAGGTTATATCCGGCGTGGCGAGAAAACCGGAAATGAATGAGGATGACGTCCCGGCGGCAGTAGAGGAACGGCTTCGCCCGGTGCAGGAGGTATCCAGACACAAAGAGCCGGAACCGGCGGTTGGAAAGCTGTCGATTGATGATATTCTGCTTTCGATGGGAGAAAAAGGGAGGCAGGCGGCGGCTGCCGCGCGCGCAGAGAGAGAGGCGGCAGCGGCGCAGGAGCCGGAGCCTGCAGACGAGAGCACTGTGGCGTCGGGGCAGGAGCCGGAGCCTGCAGACGAGAGTACCGTGGCGTCGGGGCAGGAGCTGGAGCCTGCAGACGAGAGTACCGTGGCGTCGGGGCAGAAGCCGGAAGCTGAAGGCGTGAGAACCATGGCGTCGGGGCAAGAGCCGGAGGCAGATGAAGGAAGAACCATGGCAACTGCGCGGGAATCGGAAGCTGCAGATGTGAGAACCGTGGCGTCAGCGCAGGAACCTGCAGGTGCGGAGACCGTGGCAGCAGCGCAGGAACCTGCAGGTGCGGAGACCGTGGCAGCAGCGCAGAAACCTGCAGAGGCAGGGACCGTAGCAGCAGCGCAGAAGACAGGTGCTGCAGGCGCGAGAACCGAGGCAGCGGCGCAGGAGACAGATGCTGCAGGCACGAGAACCGAGGCAGCGGCGTATGAGCCGAATGTTGCAGATGGGAAAACTGCGGTGGCTGCGCAGGGGCGGGATGCTGCAGATGGAGGAACTGCAGCGTTCCAGGAGAGAGAAGGCGTGTCTGTGCCCTCGACGCCGGCCAGGACAATGACGGCAGCTGCAGCGGAAGAACTGACCGAGGAGCAGCTGGAGGCACTGAGATATTCCAGTAATCCTGAAAAATTAATGAGGAACAGGGGCGCGTTGCCGGCTTACGCGCAGGATCGGGATCTTGGCGCGACGCGCAGGATTGTAAACCCGAAGGAAGATTTGTTGGAAGCAGCCCGCAAAGAGATGATGGCGTCAAAGACCATCCGCCTGCCGGCGGAGGAGGTTTCCAGGGCATATGCATATAGAGGGGAAGGCCAGCCGGACGATGCTCCTGAGGTGAATGCGATCCGGCGTGAGACAGCGTCCTCTGCGGAAGAGACAGAAGAGGATCATGCAGGGAACGCAGCATCGCACGGTCAGGGAGCAGGCGGTGCCGGATCTCAGGGGAGCCAGGCGTCCCCAGAAGGCATATCGCGCGGTCAGAGTGAAAGTACCGCCAGGTCTGAGAGGAGCCAGGCGTTTACGGAAGGCACAGTACCTGAACAGGGAGCAGGCGCAGCTGCAGGCATGCGGTCACAGGCTCAGGGAGCGGCGTCCGCAGCCAGGGACGAGCAGGGCTGGTGGGCGTCATCTGATGAGGATGCGTCCGGCATGGAACAGTCTTTGGCAGAAGTGCCGGAGAATCCGAACGGCGCCGAAGAAGAATACGAGGAATATTATGACGATCCCCTGACGATTGAGCCGCACCTGCGGGGGCTCTTCAAAGGATTTACGGAGATCGACGGCCTTGAGGACCAGATCGCGAATGCGATTCTGCAGGTAATGGCCAAAGGGACGGATCGGACATCCCGCACCGGCAACCTTCTGATCTTCGGCGCGCATGGATCAGGCAAGACGACGCTCGCGACCAATCTTGCCCGGGCGATCGCCCAGGAAAAGGGACAGAAGACGGCGAAGATGGCGAAAATCTATGCGGCGGATCTGAACCGCAGGGACATTGCCGCGACCATCGCGAAGATCGCCAGCGGCATCCTGATTGTCGAGGAAGCCGGCGATCTGGCTGACAATACAGTGGAACAGATGACGACTGCGATGGAATTCCGCACGGACGGGCTGGTTGTGATTCTGGAGGACGAGCAGAGGTATGTACACGACCTTTTGATGAAGCATCCCCGCTTCACAATGAAATTCACTGCCCAGATTTATCTGCCGGTTTACACTGTCGATGAGCTGAAAATGTTCGCAGGGCGGCATGCAAAAGAGCTTGACTACGCCATCAGCGAGGACGGCTATGAGACAATCGCGCAGAAGATTGCGGCTGCGGCGACCGGTGATTCGCCAATGTCTGTAACGGACGTCGTAGAACTTGTGGACAAGGCAATCCGGCACTCTAATAAATTTGTGCGGAAAATGTCGATGGGGAAAAAACGCTACGACGAGAACGATTACGTCGTACTGTTTGCGAAAGATTTCAAGTGACAGATGGCAGCGAACGAAAGTTTCAGCGAACAGCAGCTGGCCGCCGGTGACCGGCAATCCCTGGACGCTGAGCACTGACAACCTAACCACTGACCACTGAAAAATAAAAGGAGGTGTTTTTTATGGCAAAAAAGGTAGTTGTTGCGATTGGACGCCAGTTTGGCAGCGGCGGGCATGAGATTGGAGAGAAGCTCTCCAAAAAGCTCGGGATCAAGTTTTATGATAAAGAACTGATCAAAGTCATTGCGAAGCAGAGCGGGCTGTGCGAGAAGGTGCTGGAGAGCTATGATGAGAAGCCGACGAACAGTCTCCTGTATTCCATCGTAATGGACGTGTATCCGTCCGCGATGTATACCGGGCCTACACTCGACCAGCAGATCTATCAGGCAAATTATGATACGATCAAACAGCTTGGCGAGAACTCGTGCGTGATTGTCGGGCGCTGTGCGGACTACATCCTGAGGGATTGCCCGGAGCTCGTCAGCGTATTCATTCATGCGGACGACGACTTCCGCGCGAAGCGCATCGCGGCCGAGTATCAGCTCCCGGATGCGAAGGTGCGCGACATGCTTGTAAAGACGGACAAGAAGCGCGCCAGCTACTACAATTTCCAGTCGGAGAAAAAGTGGGGCGCGGCGATCAGCTATAATCTCTGCCTCGACAGCAGCTCGATCGGGATCGACGGCAGCGTGGATCTGATTGAGAGCTACATCCGGCATCGCGGACTGCTGTAGGGCAGCGGGCCTTAAGGGCGATTCGCTGTAAATGTAAAATGACAGGCAGACAGGCGCAGCCGTGAATGGGAGCCCCGGTCGGGATGGCCGGGGCTCTTTCCTTCTCCGGGGCTCCCCCTTTCTGAGCTACTCTCCGAGGTTCTATCCTTTTTGTGGTATTCTCCGAGGTCTTTTCCTTTCTGCGTTACTCTCCGAGGCTCTATTCTTTTTGTGGTATTCTCCGAGGTCTTTTGCTTTCTGCGGTACTCTCCGAGGTCTTTTCCTTTTTGCGTTACTCCCCGGGGCTTCTCTTTTCTGTGGTTGAAATACAGCTATGGATGTGTTAAAATACCGCTTGTCGGATTAATGAGAGACGACCTTAAGCTGTTTGCTATGAAGCACTTAAGTACTTGCGAACGTTTTTTGCGCAAAATGGCTATAGAGAGGGAGGCCAGGATGAAGCTTTTAAAATACCGTGTCAATACGTTATTTAAATACAAGGATCTGATCCTTGAGCTGGTCAGCCGCGATCTGAAGCTGAAGTACCGCCGCAGCTTTCTGGGGTACGCCTGGACGATCCTGCAGCCCCTGCTGCTGATGCTGGTCTGGGTGATCGTGTTTTCCAGTCTACTGGGCAGAAATATTGAGAACTACCCGGTATTTCTGCTGTCCGGGCGTATGATGTACGACTTTCTGGATAAGAGTACCACCAGCGCAATAAAATCTGTGACCGGCAACGCCTCACTGATGAGAAAGGTCAGCATACCGAAGTACATTTTCACGTTGGCCAAGGTGACCAGCTGCATGGTGGACATGGTGCTTTCTTTCGGAGCTTTGTTTATCGTTATGCTGATTACCGGCGCGAAATTTTACTGGACCCTGATCCTGATCCCGGTAGTCGTGGCTCAGATTTATATTTTCTGCTGCGGACTTGGTTTTTTTCTGGCACAGTTCAATGTGTTTTTCCGGGATACGGAGCATATCTACGACGCAGTTTTGCGCGCGCTGCTGTATATGACGCCGATTCTGTATGAGATTACGAGGCTTCCGACGAATCTGCAGATTTTTATAAAGATATTTAATCCGCTGTATTATTATGTGGGACAGTTTCGCGACATCGTATACTATGGAAACATTCCCGGCCCCAGGATTTTCTGGTGCGGCTGGCTGATGTCGTTTCTGATGCTGGCATTCGGCGTGTGGAGGTTCCAGAAATCGAAGGACAGGTTTATTCTGTATATTTGATGAGAGGAATGGCAGGACGCAAAGTACGGAGCAATCCGCGGCTGCATCCCTTTTGACCAGGATGCAAAGCAGTAAAGGCATCCCTTCCGCCGCATGAACGATAAGACTGAGCAATTACGAGGCTTTTGCATAACAGGGGAACGGATATGAGCAAAACAGTCATTGAAGTAGACAATCTGACCATCCGCTTTAATCTCGCAAATGAAAAGGTGGATAATTTAAAGGAATACGCGATCAAGCTGGTAAAAAAACAGCTGATGTTCCAGGAATTTCTGGCGCTGCAGGATGTCAGCTTCCAGGTACACAAGGGCGAGGCCTGGGGTCTGGTCGGGGTGAACGGCTGCGGCAAATCGACCCTGCTCAAAGCGGTCAGCGGAATTTTGCAGCCCTATAAAGGCTCGGTAAAGGTAAAAGGGAAAATCGCGCCGCTGATCGAGCTGGGCGCCGGCTTTGACAAGGATCTGACGGCTCGCGAGAACATTTACCTGAATGGGTTGGTGCTTGGCCATTCTAAGGCCTTTATGGAGGAACATTTTGATGAAATCGTCGAATTCGCCGGCCTGCAGAAGTTTCTGGATTCGCCGCTGAAAAATTTTTCGTCCGGCATGAAGGCCAGGCTTGGGTTTGCCGTGGCGACTGTGACCGACCCGGACATCCTGATCGTGGACGAGGTGCTGGAGGTCGGAGATATGAGCTTCCGCCGGAAGTGCAACGAGCGGATGCAGCAGATGCTTTCCGGCGGCACGACGCTTCTTTACGTGTCTCACAATGTCGATTCGGTGAAGGATCTCTGCAGCAAGGCGATCTGGCTGGAAGCGGGGCGGACGCGGATGATCGGGGACGCTCAGGAGGTCTGTGACGCCTACAAGGCAAATCAGGAGGAGATGACCCGCGCTAAAAAGGAGGAGAAACGGATGCTTTTAAGGGAACAGGGAAAGAAATATGATTACCTCGTGGTTGGGGCCGGGCTGTTTGGGGCGGTGTTTGCCAGGGAGATGACGAAGGCCGGGAAGCGCTGCCTGGTGATTGATAAGCGGGATCATATCGGCGGAAATGTCTACACGGAGGACGTGGGCGGCATCCAGGTACACCGGTACGGCGCCCATATTTTCCACACCAGCAATGAGACGGTCTGGAAGTACGTAAACCGTGTGGCGAAGTTTAACCATTACATCAACTCCCCGGTGGCAGTTTATAAGGATGAGCTGTACAACCTTCCTTTTAATATGAATACCTTCAGCCGCCTCTGGAATCTGAGAAAGCCGCAGGAGGTAAAGGATAAGATCGCCTCGCAGATTGCCGAGCTGAATATTGTTGAGCCGAAAAACCTGGAGGAGCAGGCGCTCTCCCTGGTGGGGACGGACGTCTATGAAAAACTGATAAAAGGCTATACCGAAAAGCAGTGGGGGCGGGACTGCAAGGATCTTCCGGCCTTTATTATCCGGCGTCTGCCGCTGCGCTTTACGTACGACAACAATTATTTTAATGACACGTATCAGGGGATTCCGATCGGCGGTTACACCGGCATGGTTGGAAAGCTTCTTGATAATATTGACGTAATGACGGAAACAGATTTTTTTGAGTACCGAAAAGAGCATCCGGATATGTATGACCGCGTGCTGTACACGGGAATGATCGACGAGTATTTTGACTTCTGCTATGGGCATCTGGAATACCGCAGCGTCCGTTTTGAGACCGAGCGCGTGGAGGAATCCAACTATCAGGGTAACGCGGTGGTCAATTATACCGACCGGGAGGTTCCCTATACCCGCGTGATCGAGCACAAGCATTTTGAGCCGGAGGCAGAGCAGGAGAATCCGAAGGATTTTACCATTATCTCAAGGGAATACTCCGAGGAATGGCATCCGGGGATGGAGCCGTATTACCCGGTAAACGACGAGAAAAACAGTGCGCTCTACGCGAAATACCGTGAGCTGGCCGACCGGGAGGAGAATGTGCTCTTTGGCGGGCGTCTGGGAGCTTATCAGTATTATGATATGGATAAGGTGATCGCGGCCGCGTTGGAGCTTGCCCGGAAGGAGCGCGCTGGAATCCTTCGGCGCAGTACAAGGAGTAACGCATAGGGCTGCATACAGAGTAATGCGCAGGACTGCGCGTAAAACAATACACGGAGCAACGCATAGGGCTGCGAGTAGAGCAATACACAGAGCAACGCTTAGACCTGCGAACAGGGAAGAGAGGAGTAATGTTTCGGATAAAGCAGTATATAAAAATGCTTTTGCAAAACATATTGCTGCCGTTCGTTTATCGAATCTGCAGTCGCAGGCCAGTGGAGGCGGGGCTTGTGATTTTCGCAGACGCGCATCATGCGGAAATGCCGTTTTCCATGCGCCGGATGTATGAGGCGGTGAGCGGCCTTGTGACGCCGCAGTCATCCTCTGTGCGGGAGGAGAGCGGACCGCAGGTATCTACGTCTTCTGCACGGGAACAGGGCGGGCCGCAGGTATCTACGTCATCCGCGCGGGAGCAGGGCGGGCCGCAGATATTTTCGTCTAACGCGCGAGATCAGAGCGGAGCGCAGGTATCTTCGCCCACCGCACGGGAACAGGGCGAGCTGCAGGTATCTTCGCCTTCTGCGCGGGAGCAGTCTGGATCGTCCCGGGATGCCGCAGATGGCGAAAAAAACGGTGCACTGCGGATAGAGATGTTCGTGACGGATTTCGATCAGCTTTCCTTCTTTGCCATGGCGAAATATCTGCTGCGGTTCATGCGTCGGTATGCGGTGGCGGAGTACGTGTTTATCTGTGATTATTTCCTGCCGGTATCCTCCTGCCGCAAGCGGCCGCAGACAAAGGTGGTGCAGCTGTGGCATTCCTGCGGCCTGATGAAAAAGATCGCTTACGATACGGGAGAGGATATTCCGAAAGGCTATCGTGGGAATATGTTCGGGAACTATACTTATCTGACGCTGAGCGCCGAGGCCTGTGTGCCGGTACATGAGCATGCACTCAGGCTTTCCCGGGAACACATCCGGGCGACCGGCATCAGCAGGACGGATTATTATTTTGATGAATCGTGGAACAAACAATGCCAGGAGAACTTTTACAGGCAGCATCCGGAGGCCTGTGGAAAAAAAATCGCGGTGTGGGCGCCGACCTTCCGGGGCAACGCCGCAGCGCCCCGGCTGGAAGGACTGGACGCGGTGCGCCATGCGGCTGCCGCACTGCATGAGGAGTGGTATTTTATATTGAAAGCCCACCCACATGTAGATCGACATGACACGGTATCAAATTGCACCATTCCCACGGAGGAGCTGCTGCCGGTAGCAGATGCTCTGATTACAGATTATTCTTCTGTATTATTTGACTGGCTGCTGTATCAAAAGCCGTCAGTACTGTTTGCACCCGACCTGGAGGATTACGAGTCCGCGCGCGGATTTTACATTGATTATCGGAGCATCCCGTTTCCGCTCGCACAGACGGAGGAAGAGCTGATCCGGGCGATACAGGAATCCGCTCAGGATCACCCGGCAAACTTCTGTGAGGGCGCAGTGGAAACAGGCCGGGAGGCTTTATCGGAAAACGCAACGGTCACAGACCATGAGAAAACATGGAAGGATGTGGCGGATGCAGACCATGGGAAAGCATTGAAAAACGCAGTGGACACAGGCCGCGAAACTTTATCGGAAAATGCAATGGCCGCTGACCAGGGGAGGACATCGGGGCAGCGTGTTTATTGTGATATGGAGATTGCCCATTTCCGGGAGACCTATGTGGGAGCCTGTGACGGACACGCGACAGAGCGGATATTGGAGCTAATAGGGCTTGGCTGACTGCCTGTGAAAAATAAAAAATACGAAGCAGCTTCGTATAAATTGATCAGAATGGCTTTACAGGGAGCCTGGAAAGCATCCATACAGGCGGAATTTCATTCGTCTGCGGAGGAACGGAGGTAACTATCGGATGAATCTGGCGATTATTTTTGCGGGCGGAAGCGGCGTCAGGATGGGCGCGGGGATCCCCAAGCAATTTCTGGAGATCAACGGAAAACCCATACTGATTCATACCTTGCAGCTGTTTCAGGAGCATCATGAGATTGACCGGATTTACCTGGCCATGAGCAGGGATTATATCGGATATACGGAAGCTCTGGCAGAGGAGTACCATATCGACAAGCTTGAGGCGGTCGTCCCTGGGGGAGAGACCGCGCAGGATTCGATTTACAATGCCCTGAAACGGGCCGAAGAGGACAATCCGGGAGATTCGATCGTATTGATTCACGACGGCGTCCGCCCCTGCGTAGGATACGATGTGATCAGTGAAAACATTGAGAGCGTGAAAGACTACGGAAGCGCGATCACGGCAACGTCCTGTTATGAGACAATTCTGGTGAGCCGCGACGGCCGGAAGGTAGACGATGTGCCGCCGCGCTCGGAGAGCTACGCCGCACAGGCGCCGCAGAGCTTTTACCTGAAAGATATTCTCGAGGCTCATGAACGGATCCGGGCGAGAGAAAACCGTTATGAAGGCATGGTGGATGCCTGCACGATTTACCGTGCGCTCGGACGGCAGCCGCATATCGTACCCGGAAACCGAGGGAACATCAAAGTAACGACGCCCGAGGATGTATATATGTTCCGGGCCTTATTGCAGTATCGAGAGAACGAGCAGGCGTTCGGGCTTTCCCAGCCTGACCGCATGGCCGCGAAAATGAAACGGTATCGCAGGACGGAGTCAGGAGCTTAACATTGATTTTTGAGCAAAATGGCAAATTTTGGTTCTGGCTTGTCTGGTCAGCGATGAAAGATAAGAATGGGCAGGAGGAATGAAATGTCAGGCAGAAAATGGAGCAGCGACCCCATTATACAGGAGGATCTGGAGAGAATTGCAGATTCTGAGATCATTGACTGGGAAGCCCTTCGCGGGAAACGGATCCTGGTGACGGGCGCGACGGGACTGATTGGCTCGATCGTGGCGTGTTCTCTGATCTGCGCGAGCGTGAAACGCTCGATGGACATTCGGGTGGCCGCGTTGGTGCGCAGCCCGGAAAAAGCAAAAGGGATGCTTGGCGCGTTCTTAAATGATGGTCTGGAGCTGGTGGTCGGAGATATTTTATCGCCACTGGCCGTGGACGGCCCGGTTGATTACATTCTGCACGGCGCGAGCGTGACGACATCAAAGGATTTCGTGGATCATCCGGTGGAAACCATCCTGACAACGCTGAAAGGGACAGAACATCTGCTGGAGCTGGCCCGGCAGAAGCAGGTGAAAGGCATGGTATATCTCTCTTCCATGGAAGCCTACGGTGAGCCGGATCCGAGAGACTATGTGGAGCTGCAGAAAGAATCAGACAGAGGAGAATTTCTGGGAAAGAGGCAGACCAGGTATGATTCGGAACAGAACGCGCAGGATTGGCTCACGGGAGTTGTTCCTGTCGGGTCGTCTGCGCAGGCTGGCGGATCAGAGAATAATCTGGCCAGAAATGAGAGCGTGCAGAAGGATGCTTCTGCGACGGCGGCAGACGGGAATGCACAGACCGGAAGCACGCAGGCCAAAAGAGCGCAGATCGGCAGTACAGAAATCAGAAGCACGCAGCCCGGCCACAAGGCCGCGATTTTGCGTGAGACAAATTACGGATACATTGACCCACTCAAGGTACGCAGCAGTTATTCGGAGGGCAAGCGCATGGCGGAAGGGCTGTGTGCGGCCTACGCGCAGGAATATCATGTCCCGGTCAAGGTTGCCCGTCTGGCACAGACCTTCGGAGCGGGGATTCCAAAAACAGAAAACCGCGTTTTTGCGCAGTTCGCCCACAGCATCATGGAAGGAACGGATATCGTGCTTCACACAGACGGAAGCAAGGCGCACTGCTATTGCTATACGACTGACGCGGTGTTGGGTCTGCTGACGATTCTGCTGCGCGGAGAAAACGGCGAAGCCTACAATGTATCAAACGAGGAGACCTACAGTACAATTCGCGGCATGGCTGAAATGCTGGTAGAAAAATATCCCCAGAGCGGCTCTTCCCTGGTGTTTGACATTCCAGAGGACGCGAACCAGTACGGCTACGCGCCGACTTCGCAGATGCTGATCTGTTCAGAAAAACTGCGAAAGCTTGGATGGAAGGCACAAGTGGGGCTGCCGGAGATGTTTGAGAGGCTGATGCGGTCGATGGAGTGAGGGAGGAAAGGAATGCCGGTGGAATTGGATTCTTGCAAATTGAAGACACTGCAGACGATTCTGCTGGGGACCTTACTGGAAGTGGACCGGGTCTGCCGTGAAAACAATATCAAATATTTTCTCGCCGGCGGCACCCTGCTCGGGGCGATCCGTCATCACGGATTCATCCCATGGGACGATGATGTGGACATCATGATGCTTCGGGAGGATTATGAGAAATTCCTGAGGGTCGCACCGGACGCACTTTCCGAAAAACTGTTTCTCCAGAAGGCGAATTATAATCCGTACACGAGAGTGCGGGTGAACGGGACAGAATTTGCTTCCGAGTTTATGGCTCGCTTCCCGGAGATTCACAGCGGCATTTTTCTTGATATTTTTGCGCACGACCGCACGGGACGACATGGCTGGACACAGAAGCTGCATCGGGCCATGACCAAAGTGACTCGATCCGTCGTTTTTAACAAATGGGGAGACATGGAAATACAGGGCGACGGCAGTCACCCCGCCATCCGTTGGCTGGGTAGCCGCCTGAAAAACCTGATCCCGATGAAGCCTGCTATCTGGATGAGGGATCGAACCCTGGTGCATTTCCGAAATAAAAATACCGGTTTTCTGTACGATGGAATGGGGCAGAATATGGGGCGCGGTGCTTTTCCGGAGGAATGGCTCCATGAGGCGGTGGATGTGGAATTCGAAGGCTATCCGCTGTCTGTACCCAAAGAATACGACAAATACCTGACCTGGTTGTATGGAGATTATATGCGCCTGCCGCCCGAAAGCGACCGCCATCCGAGCCATGACACGGTGAAGCTGGACTTTGGCCCCTATGAAAAGATTGTGGAGGAGCAAAAACGCCCGGAGGATATTTTCAGGTGATGTGTTTTCAAGCGATGCTGCGCTTTGCGTGTGACGATATTAAGTGACTATTAAAAAACGCATTTTCGGGATTCGCCTCAAAAAAATTTGATAACAGTTATAGCATTTACCGCATATTCAGAAATTCCGAAACGCCTATGATGCGTGGTGTATTCACAGACGATTCCAGAAAATCTTTGTCTCCGGTAAGCAATAGATCGACATGTGCGCAGATAGCTGCGCGAAGGATTGGACGATCTTTCAAGTCACGAATCATACTTTCAGCATCTGATTCAGTTTCAGGTGTAGGAACTAAATGAATATACTGGAGTGCATTAAACAGGAATGCTTCCAGCTCAGTCAGCTTTTCTGGAAATTTCTCATGAAATTTTCTGCGTAATTCATCTACAATGTAATCACACATAACAGGCTCGTAAGCACCAGACATTACCCTTGCATCATTTACTAATGTTTCAGCCATAAATAACACCTCCAAATCTGAAAAAGCAGGGAAGCAGGGATTCCCTGCTTGCATTATAACCATTTATGTACAAAATAATAAGGCAAATAGATAAATATTTGTATCCGGCTGCAACGATGCCTCATATACTTTACAATGCGCTTATAATTTCCTGTATAACGTAACATACATGGTGATAAAGCACGCCAGTCCGCCGAGCAGGTTGGAGATGGGCTCGGCGAGAAATACGCCGTCTGTTCCCAGGCCTGCGAGCATCGGAAGGATGATCGTGAGCGGCACCACGATCACGATCTTGCGCAGGATGGAAAAGAACACGGCTCTTTTCGCCTTGCCTAGTCCGACGAAGGTGGACTGCCCCATAAACTGCAGGCTCATAAACACGAAGCCAAAGAAATATAGCCGCACAGCGTGCACACCGCAGGCGATGGTCTGCGCGTCGTCGGAAAAAATACGGATAAAGGCGGCGGGAAACAGTTCAATTACCAGCCACATCAGGGCCGTATAGAGGACGCCGATCAGAGCCATAAAGCGGATCCCTTCTTTCACCCGCTCCGGCTGCTTCGCCCCATAATTGTAGCCAAGCACCGGCTGGCCGCCGCTGCTGATGCCTGTCACCGGCAGCGAGGCGATTTCACGGATGCTGTTAATAATCGTCATAATACCGACATACAAATCCCCGCCATAATTCTGCAAGGTCACATTACAAACAATCTGCACAACACAGTTCGTCGCCTGCTGCATGAAACCGCTCACGCCCAGGCTGATCACATCGAGGACTACCCGCCCTTTCAACCTCATATAGGAAAGCCGCAGCGTCAGCTCCGTTTTATCGGCAATCAGGAAGTGAAGTACCCAGATGGCGGACACGCACTGGCTGATCACAGTCGCCGCCGCCGCGCCTTCCACACCCAGCGAAAGCCCGAAAATAAAGATGGGATCCAGGATCAGATTCAGCACGGCTCCGATCACCGTCGTCCACATCGCCGTCCGCGGAAACCCCAGAGCACTGATAAATCCGTTCATGCCGGTGACAATCATCGAAAAAAGGACGCCGAAAAGATAAACCTTCAGATAGCTCTCCGCATAGACAATCGTCGCGTCACTCGCCCCGAACAGGTAGAGCATGGGCACCCGGAACGTCATACAAAATCCCATGATCACTACAGAGGCAATCAGAATCATTGTAAAGACATTCCCCATGATGACCCGGGCTTTTTCTTCATTTTTGGCGCCCCGGGCAATCGAAAACAAGGGCGCGCCGCCCGTCCCGAACAGATTGGCAAAGGCCAGGATCAGGGTCGTGACCGGAAACGTGACCCCGACTCCGGTCAGAGCCAGGCTGCCGGCCTCGGGAAGATGCCCGATATAGAGGCGGTCCACGATGTTGTATAAAAGCTGCACCAACTGCGCGATCGTCAGAGGCACCGCCTGAGCCGTGATATTCTTCCACATTTTGCCGGATGAAAAATCCCGCTGCGTTTTTTCTGCTGTTTGCTGCATATTTGCTCCTTTGGACAGAAAGTTATACCTGAGTGCCGTTATACCTGTGTGTCATATGCGAATTGCCCGCGGTCTGTCATGTGCCATACATGATCTCAGATGAGCATCAGATGTCAGATTTTTTTGCATCTGATATAATTTTGGTCGATGGCTGTAAGTCAGGTGCAGACAGCGGTAGTGTCATTTTTTTGTGTGCACTCATACTCGCAACTACGTTGCTCGTTGATCATCAAAATTTTCTGGCGTAAGCGCCGCAAATTTCGATGGTCACATTATAGCACCAGATAAATGAAATGGAAAGATAATCATTTTATAAAATCATATATACAATATAAAACAATAAAATTAAATAAAAATACAAAATAAAATTTATACTTGGCAATATGGGCTGATACATATATAATTACAAACAGATAATACCGCGATTGAAAACATAATTAATAAGGAGTGATACATGAGCATAAAAACGAAGCGTACGACTTTGGATGATGACCTGGAAAATATATACGAAGAAGCGAAAAGGAATAATGGACTCCCCGGACAAATCTATACGGAACCGCAATTATGGGATGAGATATTTAAGAAATTGGTTTTTGAGGCTCCATTTTTGCTTCTGCCCATTATTTCGGAAACATTTGGGAGATCATATCCTATAAATACTTCTGTTATTCCGCTTGGGACAGAATATTCGGTAGAAAGAACTGTCACGAAGGATATTTCAAGAGGTTATACTCCTTTTAGAAGAAGCTGTGGCAGACGCTTATTTGAGCAAAGCGAACCGAAAGGATATTCTGGCTCTGCTGCGGAAGGCTATGATACGTGTGTTTTGCAATAATGAGGCACTTTTACGGGAGGTGATTTATATGACGAGACCTATACTTGAATTAGAACGGGAGACGATTGTGAGACTACAGGGGGAGTTAAAAGAGAAGGATGCCGAGGTGAAGGCACTGGCAGCAGAGAAAGATGCCGAGGTGAAGGCACTGTTGGCTGAAAAAGATTTGCTGATCAAGGCATTAACGGCTGAAAACGCGACTTTGCGCAGCCGCCTGAACAGAAGAGGAAAACGGAAACGGAGATAAATAGTAATTATGCTGGGCTTGAATTAAAAAGACCACGAATGGAACGTATGGAGTCCGGTTCGCGGTCTTTTTAGATCAGGTTCTTTTCGTTCATCTGTAATTCAAAATCACTTGCCCAGAAGCTTTTTGCCCGCGGTCTTGAGGGGGTGCTTCAGCGCGGTCAGTTTGTGGGAAAGTTCCGCTGCTTTTTTGGCGAGAGCGTTATTTTTCTCGCGAATAGCAGCCAGTTCTTCATTTTTTGCTTCTAAGTCCAGAATTGCCGCAGCTATAAGAGCGGTTTGCTTTTCTGGAGGAAGGATTTGCAGGAACGTTTCGGTATCATTTCGATAAAAGCAGTTATCGCGTTCCCATTTCGGCGCATCCTTTACTTTAGAGGAAAACAAGGGCTTTCCATCCCCGATATATCCGCGGGCGACTCGTTCATTCCCTTCTTCAAACTGTGCGAGGAATTCTGCAGTTTCTTCTGGTGAAAGCGGATTATACTGATCTTCCTCCGCCATGTTGGCAGAGAGCTTTTTCGTGTATTTGGCGAAGGATACTTTATCCTCCAGGGAAAGTGATGAGATTCGGTTGATGGTCAGCTGAATATCGACCGCATTTCCTTTCAGACCGAGATTGACGTCGTTTTTTGGCGGTTTTAGCGCGGCCTCCGAAGGAAGTCCGATCGCGGCTGCGAAATCTGTATAGATCGATCCGCCTACCCAGGAGGCTGGCTCAAAGCGCCTGACGATGATATTTTCCTTTCCAATCTGTGCTGCCATCTTGTCCAGTGCTGCCGCATAGTCCGATACCAGAGGCTCTTTTGTGAGCATCTTTTTTAAATGATCGGGCAGGGAAGCGGTCATGGTTCCTTCTTTGACAAACTGGTTCCACCGGGAGATCAGAAAGCTGTCCTGGCGGCGCAGATAAACGACTGTTTTGATGCAATAGCCATGCTCTTCCGCATCTTTTTGCAGGATGGCAAGAGGACTCTGCTTGTTGTAGTTCAGGGAGCACCAGAAGCTTTCGTCGGTCAGAATTACATTGTCACATGTTTCGAACTCGTCGTGTACCATTTTCAGACCAAGTGCCAGGCGGTCCTGCCAGGTAGTTTCCTGGTCAGGGATTTTATCACGCATCAGGGAGGCCTCGATCAGGAAATGACCATTTCGCTGTGTGCGTATCCCCGGATAGGTATAGGGGAAAAGTGGAAAGCTGTATCCAAACTGGTGGAGCAGCTCGTTGTTGTTTGCGCAGGCGACCTGAATCGAAGATGTTGCTGTCTTTGGCGTGCCCAGGTGCATATAGAGTGTTTTCATCGGGTGACTCCTCGTGTGTACAGGTTTGCAGATACGGATGCTCTTGCATCAGAAGGTTCGGATCAGAAGGAGCAAGCCGGAATGATACAAGAGGCGGAACTATAAGGCCGGTTTTTTATATGCCAGGCAGTTATAAAATCGGTAGTTTTAAAGCCATCAGTTTAAAACCAGCAGTTTTATAAGTCAAAAGCAGTCAGAGTGTTTCTTATGTCGCTTACAGCCGCGGCGTAAGGTATTCCATCAGCAGATCCACGCATTCCTCCACGGAACGGTCTGTGGTGTCGATCTGTATATTTGGCTTCTGCGGCTTTTCGTAAGGGCTGCTGATGCCGGTGAACTGCTCAATGCGTCCCGCGCGGGCGGCGGCGTACAGGCCCTTGACATCGCGGCGCTCACATTCCTCGATCGGCGTATTGACGTAGACTTCGATAAAGCCGTCGCCGATGATCTCCATCGCTTTCCGGCGGTCGCGCACAAAGGGCGAGATGAAGGAGGTGAGCACGATGAGGCCGGCGTCGTTCATCAGCTTCGAGACCTCGGCGATCCGGCGGATGTTTTCGATACGATCGGCTTCTGAGAAGCCGAGGTTTTTATTCAGGCCGAGACGGATGTTGTCGCCGTCCAGCAGCATGGTGTGCTTGCCCATGGAGACCAGACGCTTTTCCAGGGCGTTGGCAAGTGTGGACTTGCCGGAGCCGGAGAGGCCGGTGAACCAGATTGTGCTGGCCTTCTGGTCGAGCTGATGCTCACGGAATTCTCTGGTGATGTCCATCGTGTGCCAGGTGAGGTCGCGGCTGCGGCTGATGGACTGTGTGATGACGCCGCAGGCGGAGGTCGCGTGGCTGATGCGGTCGATCAGGATCAGTGAGCCTAGCGCTTTGTTATTTTCAAAAAGGTCAAATACGAGATTCGAAGAGACAGAGATCTCGCACTGGGTGATTTCGTTTTTATAAATTTCCTTCGCCGGAACCTCGCGGCCGGTGTTCACGTCAACCTTATGGCGGATATGCAGAATGGTGGCCGGAATTTTCTGTGTGCCGGATTTGAGGAGGTAATTCTTTCCCTCCACGAGCTTTGTATCGTCCATCCACAGCAGGGTGGCGTAGAACATGGTATTGACATACAGATCCGGATCCTTTGTGAGAACGCAGCCTCTGGAGACGTCAATTTCTGTGTCGAGCTGTATCGTGACCGGATGGCCGACGCTGGACTCCTCGACGGACTGATTCCCCTCTAAAATCGCTTTTACCGTGGAAGTCTCCCGGCTTGGGAGTACGGTAACCGGATCTCCGACAGAGATGCTGCCGCTCTCAATCTGTCCCTGGAACCCGCGGAAATTGTGGTTCGGCCGGCAGACGCGCTGCACGGGCATGGAAAACTCCGCGTCGGTTGGCTTTTCGCTGACGTCGACGGTCTCCAGGTAGCGCAGCAGAGCCGGACCCTTGTACCAGGGCATTTTCCGGGATTTTTTCGTGATATTGTCGCCGTTGGTCGCCGAGACCGGGATGATCTGAAAGCTCCGGTGCTCGAATTCTGCCAGGAGGATCCGGATTTCCTTCTGGATCTTTTTGAAACGCTCCTGGCTGTAGTCGATCAGGTCCATTTTGTTGACCGCAAATACAACGTGCCGGATGCCCATCAGGGAGCAGATCCGGGTGTGCCGCCGCGTCTGGGTGAGTACGCCCTGGCTGGCGTCGATCAGGATCACGGCCAGGTCGGCAAAAGACGCGCCGACAGCCATATTCCGCGTATATTCCTCGTGTCCCGGGGTGTCCGCGACGATGAAGGAGCGGTGCTCGGTCGTAAAGTAACGATACGCGACGTCGATCGTAATGCCCTGCTCGCGCTCGGCCATCAGGCCGTCCAACAGCAGACTGTAATCAATATTTCCGTCATTGGAGCCCACGCGCGATTCCAGCTCCAGTGCGTCCTTCTGGTCTGCAAACAAAAGCTTCGCGTCGTAGAGCATGTGCCCGATCAGGGTAGATTTCCCGTCATCCACGCTCCCGCATGTGATAAATTTTAATAAAGAATCCATTAAAAATATCCCTCCCGCTTCCGCTTTTCCATGCTGGCCGAGCCGCCGTCCTTGTCAATCACCCGGCTGGCCCGCTCGGAGGATACCGCGCTCAGGGTCTCCTCGATAATCCCGTCAATCGTGTCGGCTTCCGACTCCACACCGCCCGAGAGCGGGTAGCAGCCGAGCGTGCGGAAACGCACCTTTTTCATCATGGGCTTCTCACCAGGCTTCAGTCGCATGCGGTCGTCGTCGACCATGATCAGATTCCCGTCACGCTCCACGACTGGCCGGACTGCCGCATAGTACAGCGGCACAATCTCAATATTTTCCCGTTTGATATACTGCCAGATGTCTTTTTCTGTCCAGTTCGAGATCGGGAAGACACGGATGCTCTCGCCCTTGTTGATCTCCGTGTTGAACAGCTTCCACATTTCCGGTCTCTGGTTCTTCGGATCCCAGACATGATCCGCATTGCGGAAGGAGAAGATGCGCTCCTTCGCGCGGCTCTTCTCTTCATCGCGCCGCCCGCCGCCGAAGGCCGCGGTAAAACCATATTTATTCAGCGCCTGCTTGAGCGCCTGGGTCTTCATAATGTCCGTGTAGGTGGCGCCGTGGTCGAAGGGATTGATCCCCTGGGCAAGACCCTCCTGGTTGATATATTCGATCATCTCGATGCCGTATTTTTCCGCCACCTTGTCCCGGAACTCGATCATCTCTTTAAACTTCCAGGTCGTATTTACATGCAAAAATGGAAAGGGCGGCTTCTCCGGATAGAAGGCCTTGAGCGCGAGATGCAGCATGACGGAAGAATCCTTGCCGATCGAGTAGAGCATCACCGGCTTCTCACACTCGGCGGCCACCTCCCGCATGATATAGATCGCTTCAGCCTCCAGCTTGTCTAAATAGTTCATAAGCAAAAATCTCCTGTTGCGGATTTGTTACGTAATTGTTAATATCTGTGCCAGTATACCACCTTTTCCCCGGTTTGCCAAGGTATTTTACGGATTCTGTTTGTGAAACATTTGCGAAAGATAACGGAAAAGATACAGGAACAAACGCTTATGAATCCATGAAATTACTGCTTGACAGCGTCTGGGAAGGAGCATATAATTGTTCCGATATTTTTTAGATGCGAAATTCATGTCCTAAAATTTCCTGAACACGGAGGATAAATAAAGCATGAGCTTCACTTCGGTATTTTTTTTATTACTCTTCCCTGTTTTTGTCATTTTATATCGTTTTGTCCGCAGCACGCGGGTGAGAAAACTTTGGCTGTTATCTGCATCCGCCTTATTCTATTTTTATGCAAGCAGGAGACTAATCCTTGTTTTATTGGCAGCTATAGTTGCCACGTATGTGGCAGGGCTGTATCTTGAAAGGGTAAGGGAAACGATTCGATTAAAAAAGATTGGAATGTTTATTGCTATTTGCTTCAATTTCTCCTTTTTAATCGTATTCAAATATGCTGCTTTTATCATACATTTGGTGAATATGTTGCTTGAGAAATTCTCTTTTGCTTTGCCAATAGAGGATACGTTTGCCCTTGTTCTTCCACTTGGATTATCCTATTACACGTTTAAGAGTGTAGGATATCTGATGGATGTTTACCGTGGAAAAGTTGAGGCTGAGCATAATTTTATTGACTTTGCTTTGTTTATTTCTTTCTTTCCTGAAATGATTGTTGGACCTATAGACCGTGCGTCCAATCTGTTGGTGCAGGTTAAAAATGCTGCGAAGCCTTCCTATAAAAATATTAAGAATGGTGTCCTCTTGATGATCTGGGGATATTTTTTAAAAATGGTTTTGGCCGATCGAATCGGGTTATTGGTTGACACGGTTTACGGAGATGTCTATCGATATACCGGGTTTCAGATTCTCCTGGCAGTGTTTGGTTACTCAATTCAGCTTTATTCGGATTTTGCCGGATGCTCTTCCATAGCTATCGGGGCTGGAGAAACACTTGGGTTTAAACTCCCGGAGAATTTTAAACAGCCATATATGGCATTAAGCGTCGCAGATTTTTGGCGTCGATGGCATATTAGTCTTACCAGTTGGTTTCGTGAATACCTGTATTTTCCTTTGGGGGGAAACCGTAAGGGCAATGTAAGGAAATGGATTAATGTTCTCACTGTGTTTCTTGTTAGTGGACTGTGGCATGGAGCAGGCGGCCACTACCTCATTTGGGGAGGAATTAACGGAATTTACCAATGCATTGGCAGTATGTTGAAACCGATACGAGATAGGCTGATTCATATCTTCCGCATAGACAGAGAAACATTTGGACATCGCCTTTACAAACGTGCAGCTACTTTCTTTTTGATCAGCCTGGCGTTTGTATTTTTTCGAGCAGATGGAATTAGTCAGGCAGTGACGGTACTGAGGCAGCTTGTCAGGCCGTTTAATATATCCTAAAAGTCGGGAAACCTGCACTCAAATCCCCTGCCGCCGGGGATTCCTC
>JAJQBS010000007.1:0-10797 GCA_021203145.1 Lachnospiraceae bacterium
AAATCCGATGGTCAGGCTACGAAATTAGTCCTAAAATATGCGGAGTTATCGTTTACACCTTTCCCAGGCGACTCCCTGTGGGAGGGTAATTCCCTGAGCGGAAACGCGGATGCCGCTTGTCAGCAACGTCACCAGAATAAAAAACGCCAACAGCATCACCAGAAAAAACCAGAAATCCGGTGCCTTGAAATTAATCGCCGGCAGCATGACATAAAAATAGATGGCACCGAAAATTGCGGTTGCCAGTAAGCGTATTAATAAATTTGCCAGACTGTTTGTCTGCATCTTTGTGTTCATACATATCTCCCTTCTGCCTCTTCCTGAGGCAATGCCCTTGCAGGCAAGACAATCCCCTTCATCCCTCTTTTTTAGAGAAAGGGTAGATGGCATCCTCGTCCTGCGGACGGGATATATCCCTCGCCGGGATGGCATCCTCGTCCTGCGGACGGGATATATCCCATCGTGAAACGATCGGAATTGGCCGGATGTCAATTCCATAGCTTCAGATACGATACCCCCTCGGCGTGACCATCCGGCCGCCGATCTCTTTTGTCTGCGAGTTCCCGATAAAGATGGTCGTGAACATATTTACCTGCGCCTCACGAAGCTCCTGCAGCGTGTACAGCCGCGCCGCCTCACCAGCGCGCCCGATGTTTTCCACCGTGCCGCAGAGCCGCTCCGGCGGCAGCACGCCAAGCAGAATGTCACAGGCCCGCGCCAGATAATCCGGCCTGCCTTTGCTCGACGGATTGTAAATACAAATACAAAAATCTGCCTCTGCCGCCAGGCGAAGACGCTTTTCAATTTTCTCCCACGGGGTAAGCCGGTCGCTTAAGCTGACGACGGCGAAATCATGCGTCAGCGGTGCCCCGAGCACCGCGCCGCCGCTCAAGGCAGCCGTCACGCCGGGTATCACTTCCACCTCGATTTCCGGGTATCCTGCCCCGATCTCCAGCATCAGGCCGCTCATGCCATAGACTCCCGCGTCCCCGCTGCAGACCATGACCACCTTTTTCCCTTTCAAGGCCTCCTCAAACGCTATCTCACAGCGGCGCGCCTCCTGGGTCATCGGCGTGGTCAGGAACTCCTTGTCCGGATATGCCTCCCGCAGCAGATTCACATACACCGTATAGCCGATAATCGTGTCACACACGGCCAGAACCTCTGCGGCCCTCCGGCACATCAACCCAATATCTCCCGGACCCACGCCCGCGACATACAATTTATTCTTCACACAGAAACCTCCCTTTCGCCCTGGATTCCCCCAGCTGCCCAATCGAGCGTTCTCAGGAACTCAAAGCTTCCCAAGATTCCGCTCTTTTTTATTTATTGACATAGGATTCGTTCTTATGTTTCTATACAAATATTAATTGCCATTACAGAAATACTTTAAACTTTTTCAATAATACAGGAATGTTTTTTCTTATTCTCCCCTTTTCCATCCTTATCATAGTTAATTCCAACCAGCAGCAGATCACCAAAATATTTTTTTAAATCGCCCTGATACCGGTTATCATGAATTTGTCTGATTGCAGTATCAGCATCCTTATCATATTTCAACTCTATAATCATAGCAGGCTTGTCTACACCTTTTCCTGGCAAAAAAGCAATGTCTGCAAATCCCTTCCCTTCCGGAAGCTCAGGGATGATTTTATAGAATCGCCTGGCGGTATAATAAGCAATCATAATCGCACTGCTCAATGATGCCTCATTATTGTAGCGCAGTACAGAAGAATTTAACTGATGCACTTTCTCCAGCGCATCCGCAACCGCATCCTCGTCTCTGCGGATAGTCGCCTCCAGCAGGTTTTCCGAATCCCGCAGCAATTCTGCTACATCCTCCCACTTATCGCCTGTTACCGAGTCAGCAAAAGCCTCCGCAACTTCCTTATTTGGGATAAATACTTTTTTTTCCACGGAATCATAGCCCAGATATCCCAGGTGAACCAGTAAGGTCAGCACATCATCCTTATTTTTAAAGGATGTTATATCATTCTGAAACGTTCCGATCCTGACCCTGACAGGTTCGCCTCCCAGCATTGAAATAACAGCATCCCGCAGTCCGTCATAATTCATGCTGATATAGTTTTTCAAAGAATCATAAGTCTCAGAGTCTGTCCAGTAATTTCCAAACTCTTCATTCATGACAGCATTCATGACGGAATTGGGACTATATACGTGCTTTACCTGATTAAATGAATACCCATCATACCATGCACTCATGCTTTCAAAATCCATACGGTATTTTCTGCACAATTTTTTTACTTCCGGCTCAGTAAAACCAACGTATTTCGCAAGCTTTGCAGGCCGGGTCATCGTAAATTCTCTAAAGTCAGTCAGTGCCGACTGTGTTCCGTATTTTTTTATCGGAAGGATCCCTGTCATGTATGCTGCCGCGATCGTCTTATCCGTCTCCGGTCCGCCTTTAAAAATCCCTCTCAAAAGCTGGACGTATTCCTCCTGCAGAGCCAGATTGTCTTTTGCTTCGCGAAACAACGCATCCCATTCATCGATAATTATAATAAATTTCTGATTTGTCCTGGCCACAATCGCAGATAACATATAAGGCAAGGCAGGTTCATCAAGAGACCCGACTTCCGGAAATGCCTGTTTCAGTTCTCGAATTACCCTCGCTTGTAAATCCTTCACTACAGCGTTTTTATCTGCGCTGTTTGATATAAAGCGAACCATATCCAGATAAATCACATCATATTTATTCAGATAAGTCTCGAACGATTTTAGTTTGGATATTGTCAGTCCTTCAAACAATGCATGAGAATCACAGCTCCTGTCATAGTAAGCACACAGCATCTTAGCAGCGAATGATTTTCCAAACCGCCTCGGCCTGCTGAAATGCGTCAGCTTGCGGGGCGTGTTAATCGTACTATTTACATAGGCGATCAGCCCTGTCTTATCAACGTAAACATCGTCGACAATATTCTGAAATGCCTCATTTCCCGGATTCAAATATTCTCCCAAAGACTCACACCTCCTTTTCCTGCAGATTCATTTACAAGCCCAAAAATGTTCCGATTCTTAATTGCGCGGCTTTCATTGTATGTCCGTACTCGCGCAGCGAGTATGGACGAAGGCCACGCCCAATCGCAAAGCGATTCTTAATTGCGCGGCTTTCATTGTAGCACGTACGTTCTGTTTTAGCAATTGCAATTTGACTCAAAAGCACACTTTCCACTGCCGCTGGGCCACCGCTACCGTTACGCCGTTTTCTGCCTGCTTCGGAAGGAGCAGCCGACCTCCCTCTTCTGCCATGCACAGGGCGGCACGCTCGCAGACATTATCTACGCCTGTCACTTCATTTACAAAGGCAGAATGGGAGACTGCACCTCTGACTGCAGTGAGAGCTTCTGCTGAATAAGTCCCAAATCTCAGGCCATGCCTTTTGCAGAAATCCACCAGCCCCGGCTCTTCCTTTTTCAGATCAATGGACGCCACGCCGACAATATCTTCGTAAGTAAGGCCAAGTCCGGCAAGGGAGCGTTCTGCCAGCTTCGCAATCTCCTGCTCTGTTTTTCCTCTACGGCAGCCGATGCCGAGAATGTACGATCGGGGGCAAAGCTGCAATACCGTCTGTACACCTGTCACAGGACTATGCGAAAAAGCTTCCGTGTGAGAGTCCTGCGAAGACAACCCATTGGGAAAACTATGCGAAAGCACCCCGATGGAAGAAGCATGCACAGGAACCCCAATGTAAACTGCAGTCTTTACCAACAGCCCCCTGTCTGACTCCTCCAGATCTGTCATGTCTGTCAGGTCATTCCGTCTTTCCGATACATTCCCATGCTCCGGCGGGGCAGAATACTTCTCCTGACATTCCCCGGTTTCCAATAGAACCAACTCCGGCGGAATATTTCCTTCGATTTCGCCCTCACAGCAAACGCCAACCTTTTCCCCACGCAATATCGCGGCGGAGATCTCTTTCGCCGCTTTCATACTGCCAATCCGCAAGCCGTTATCCTTTGCAAAAACATCCACCGCAAATTTGCCGTTCACATCCGTCGCGGTCGTAATCACAGGGGTCGCCCCCAGAATCTGCGCTGCCAGGATGGCCAGACGGTTGGCTCCGCCGATATGCCCGGAAAGCAGAGAAATCACAAACTGCCCGGCCTCATCAATTACCAACACCGCCGGGTCTGTCATCTTACTTTTTAAAAAAGGCGCGATTGACCGCACTGCGATGCCGCAGGCCCCCACAAAAATAATTCCGTCTGCGCCAGACGCAAACAGACTGGCGCACCAGGCGCGAAGGCCGGCTTCATAACGGGTGATCTCATATTCTCCTTCAAAAGCTCCCGCCAGCTTATCTGCCACAGATTTTCCTCGGGCAGTAAAAGAGGCGATTCCAAGTTTTTTCATTCCCATACACATTTCCACTTCTCCGCATGTCCTTACTCCCTTGTGAACTACCCATCGTCAAAAGCCAATGGGATTGCAGCCGACTTAGAAACTTAAAAATAATTATTGTGCCAGATTGCAAAGTTTTGATTCCGGTCTGTCCAGGTCAGGATTTGCCGCGAAATTATTTGATTCACCCGATCAGCACATGCTTCCCCTCAAACGCGAATCCATAATGAGAAATCCGGTCCGCAGAAATTCCTCTCGCAAGTAATTCAGTATCATATTTCATCTTTTCGATCTGAGACAGAGCATTTTTCACGGTTTCATCCAGGTTCTTTTCCTTAGCAGGATTGAAAACCTTAAACTCCAGAACATAGGCTTTGAGATCGCTTCGCAGCGGTTCCAATACGACATCGTACCGTCCCAGTCCGCTTTCGCGATTCGATTTAATAAGATATCGGTCTGCCAAATCTACGATCAGTCCTAATACAAAGCCATGATAAAACCGTTCTGGATCCGTTTCCCCGGAAGGCTGTTTGCCGGTGTCAAAAAAACTGAATGTCTGCAGTGCCACCTGGTTCATATATCGATTCATAAAATCCACATCTTCAAGAAGCAGAGCTTTAATAAAGTCGTTATATCTCGCAGACGGATTTGCGAACCATCTCTGAATGATTTTTCGAAACTCCTTTTTTATCTCCAGATTTGTAAGAGAGAGAACATACTCATTTTCAGATTTTTCGCTCTCAGATTCTTCATTCCCAGATTTTTCGCTCTCGGATTTTTCATTCTCAGTTTTTCCATTCTCGTGACTCGCCAAAGGATGTTCCGCTCTCAGATACCCAGTTGCCAGAAGCAGGCTCCATACGGAAGATTCACTCTCGTCCAGCTGGTCAAAAACGATTTCCTCCTCCAGACTCCTCTGAATCGCATTTCCAGCAAGAAGCACCTCCGCATCCATTTTTAATTCAGGCGATCCTTCCTGAATCAGTTTTCCGACCAGCTTATTGGAACTGGTATTTGCCCAATAAGTCCCAAATTTTCCTGAATCCAGATATTTTGTAATCGACCACGGATTATAAATATCCTTTCTGTTTCCAAAGCAAAAGCCGTCATACCAGTAACGAACGACCCCCAGTTGATCGGAAAGTCCAAAAACTTCCAACGCGTCACAAACCTCTGCCTCAGTAAAACCAAACGCAGATTCATATTTACAGGATGTCGTCATCACCACTTCCAGATTGTTCATATCAGAAAAAACAGACTCATTACTGACTCTGGTAATTCCGGTCAGCACACTCCGTTCCATGTATAGATTGGTCTTAAACGTACAATTAAACAGCTTACTGATAAAAGGGATTAATTTATCCCAAAAATCATAAGCATACGCTTCGTGAAGCGGTGTATCATATTCATCCAAAAGAATGATTACTTTTTTCCCATAATAGCGGTACATACAGATTGCCAGACGATGAAGAGCCATCGCTGCCACAGTGTCAGACATTCCCGGTTTCACGTAATCAAAATACTCTTTCTCCTGCTGATTCAGCGCGTCGCTCTCCAGCAAATAACGATATTTCGCGTACAGGTCAATGATCGTCTGAATCATGCTTTCCCGTATCTCTTCATACGTATTTCCCTTGATCCCGGCAAAGCTGATAAAAATCACCGGCCAGCTGCCCTGCAGCTGACGATACTTTTCATCTTCCCAGACAGAAAGCCCTTCAAACAGTTCTGTCCGCCCGGCATACTGGTTCGAAAAAAACAGCTCCAGCATACTCATGGTCAGGGTTTTCCCGAAACGGCGCGGACGCGTGATCAGAGTAACGGTATCGCCATTTTCCCACCATTCGTGGATAAAATCGGTTTTATCTACATAGAAATAATGGTTTTTCCTGATGTATTCGAAATCCTGAGTCCCAATAGAAACGACCGGGTACATATGCGCTGCTCCTTCCTTGCTGATAATAAATAGATCACTGCCCGCTTCTCTGTCAATGATTTGTATGCTATAGATAGTAACTTTCTCATCCCATGTGTCATCCGCAAATACAGTCCATGACAACAGTAATCATCATCTCCTTCTTCTGCAAATGCCGTCCAGTCGTCAAGCGGTGCGTCCTGCGGCAGTGACTCTATCGCTTTTTCATATGCAGCTTTTTCCTCCACCTTTTTGAAGACCGTCATTGGATCCCGGAAGCATTACCATCTCTTGCATTGCAGCTTCGTTCTGTCTCATCTTCCTCCGTAATAAATCTGTATTTGCCCTTGCCGTGCCCGGAGACGGGGACGATCAAACCAGCTGTTCTCATTTGATCTATTAATCTCCCTGCTGTAGAGTCCGAAATGTGGAGAAGAATCATAATCTCTGAGCGGCCAAAAATGTCATATTCTATAAAATTGTACGCAATCTTAATTCGGCTGGCTGTTTTCTTTGAATACCCCTGTAATTCTAACACATGTCCAAACGACTTCCTTCCTTTTGAAACGGTCACATTTTGGTCAGAAACAGTCTTTTCTATGTTTGAAATAGTCATTTTTGTGTTTGGAACAGTCATGTTTCTGCTTGAAACAGTCATTTTAGGGTCTGAAACAGTCATTTCTTTGTTTGAAACGATACTTTCCCCATAGGAAACGTTAAAAGGTAAGGGCATAGTTAAAAGGTTTATGCCACGTGGTCACTCTATTCTTCCTCATTTGTCCACACAATTTGCTCACTCAATGACTTCATCTCATCGCCGTAACCCCATCCAATCCCAGAAGATTCTGCAACAAGGCAGTCAACCGGATTCGGACTCAGGTTGATATCCGAAGAGGTAAACTTCTCAATAACTGCGCCAAGAATATCCGCGTCCACCATCGTATCAATCTGATTGCGGAACTTAAACTTATCCAATATGACCTGGACGTTCGGAGAAAAACCATCAAAATAGGCTGTAAAATCTGCCTTTAAAGTCTGCGCCTTGGAGCGGCTGGTCAAATCCTTCAGCAAAAAGGGCGACGCATTGCAGAAGGCCTGCTCTAATTCTTCTTATTAAGAAACTGACACAGCCGGAACAAACTCTGCTGTTCGTCAACCGTCAGCTCTCTCCCCTCGGGGATGGTCACTACGGTGGGTTCCTCCCATGGCGTCTCGGTCTGGACGGCGGCTCTGGTTGAGATCGGGATGGTATAAACTGTCATCGGTGTATAGTGATCCCACCAGAGCTGCAGGCACTGTACCATTTTCTTTACGGACCGTTCCGCGCAGACGCCCAGAATCGCGCCCGGAAGATGACCTTTTTCCTCTTCTTCGGTGGCAAAAATATCCGCAAGCCAGGAAGGGATGGTACTTTCTGCCTTTTTCCCGGAAAAATACTGGCAGAGGGCGTACTGCTCACCAATGCACTGCACGGCACTGCCCGGGCGGCGCGGATCGGCGGGAACGAGCAGTACCAGCAGGTCGCCCGCGCCGTTTGCCACAAACTCAAAGCGGCCAAGGCCGCCCAGCATTCTGTAAAGGCGAACCAGGGCGCGGTTTTCACGCAGATTGGCAAGGGCGTCGCTATAGCTCTGGAAGTAAAGTCCTACCTCAAAGAAATCCGCAAGGCCTTTGAGGTATTCCGCCTCTGCCTCGCCGGTCTCTATGTAGTCCCAATATTTCTGCAGCTCTCTGTCTTCTTCCCACTGCTTTGCCTGGTAGTCAAAAATCTGTACCCTTCCGTCCGTGACCGAAAAAAGAGTGGCGTTCATCAGATAACTGGAGTGCTCCTCCTCATCGTTTTCCTGCGAGCGGAGGTTCAGGATCAGCCGGTATTCGGTCTCGTCATTCGCTGCTCTAAACGTAAAATTTCTCTGATGGTTCCCGAGCCATGCATCCGCATGTAGCAGGAGGTCTTTCAAATCTGCGGGATCCATCCGGAATTCCACCTGAGGCAGTGTCGCTTCTTTCAGACATTCCTTCGCGTTTTTTTCCAGAAAACCCAGCAGCTCCTCAAAGAGGCTCTGCTGCTCTGTCAGTGCTTCAGACTGCGCCGCTGTCATCTCTCTGGCAGTTGCCGCCATGGATGCGACTCTGGCGTTCAACGGAAATGCAATGGTCTTGGCCATAATCTTATACTCCTCCTTCGGTCAGGAAGGTGTGGTTTTACACACCTTCCTGGTTTTCTGTTTCTTCATGCTTTTATACGCCGCCCGGTCATCACAGGCCAAGGATTTCCCTCACCACCGCATTGATCGCTTCATCCTGGCTGTTCGCGAAGAAATACTCCTGGAATTTCTCACCACTTAAGGCGCCCTTTACCAGCTCCTGGTCGAGTTCCTTTAAAATGTCCGTCAGCGGGCGGTAGGTCACACCCCTCACCTGATCCAGGATTTTTTTGTTGCGCTGCTCCGGCACCGCACGCTCCCTCGGATAGCCCTGTCCGCTCTCCTCGGCGAACAGCTTTTCGAAGATGTATTCCAGATTCAGGTCGCCGCCCCAGCCGAAGCCCTTCGCGAACGGGAGCGCGATCGCGTTGCCGTCATTGATCTGCGCGAAGGTGTAGGCGTCCAATGCGTCCTCGACGTGTCCGCAGATCACGCCCGGGAAGGAATTGCATGCGAGCATCGCGCCCTCACCGGTGCCACAGCCTGTGATAACATAGTCCGCCGCTTTTGAATTCAAAAGCACCGCGGCAAGAATACCGTTCTGCACGTACGTCAGCTGGCAGTCGTCCTCGGCAGTATACATTCCGTAGTTATAAACGGTGTGGCCCATCGGCTCCACGACCTTCTTCAGGGAATTGCAGATCATCGCGTTCTTCGCGCCCTGGCTGTTTTCATTAATCAATGCGATTTTCATGTTCTTCGTCTCCTTCTCCTTCTCTTTACGCCAAAAAGATACACGAGGGCGTAAGAAAGTGTCTTTCGTCCCTCGTGTACCATTCTATTACATTCCTGTTTTTCTTGCAATCCTTTTTATTTCTAACCGCAAATCTGCTCACAATGTCCGCAATCTGCCCGCAATCTACTCGCAAATCTGTTTCAGATCTGAAAACGTCTTCATCGCCCAGGTCACCTTCGGGTGTGTGGCCGCCTCGCCGAGGCCTGCACCGTCAAATCCGCCGGCCACTGCCGCGTCTATGCCTGCAAGTGCGTCCTCCACAACCAGACAATCCTCCGGATCCAGCCCTAAAAACTGGGCTCCCTTTAAAAATACCTCCGGATGAGGTTTGGAATGCGTGATATTGGTACCGTCGCTGATCGCGTCAAAATAATCGCCGAGCCCGATGCGGCCGAGGATCAGCTTTGCATTCTTGCTTGAGGAGCCGATCGCCAGAAGGATTCCCTTCGCGCGGAGATCATCCAGAGTCTCCCTTACTTCCGCACTTAAGTCGGCCGGGGACATCTGCTCAAGCAGGGTACGGTACCTTTCATTTTTCCTGGCAGCCATCTGCTCCTTCTCCTCTGGCGTATAGTCCTTTTCACTCCGCTCAAGAATGATGTCAAGGCTTGCCATCCGGCTCACGCCGCGCAGGCGGTTGTTGATCGTCTCATCAAAATAGACGCCGATCTCGTCCGCAAGTGACTTCCACGCCTGATAATGGTACTTGTCTGTAAAACAGATCACACCGTCCAGATCAAAAATAATACCCTTGTATTTCATCTTTCCCTCCCTGTTTGCGTTTTTGAATCGCCTGTGCTCTTCTCCGTCAGTATACACTTCTCTGATGAGTTTCGCAACCTGTTCTTGCATCGAATTCTGTTATCTGTCTTTTCAGAAGTACCGTGGTTTTACGTCTCATACTCATATGTGATATTCGCCGACGTCAGGTTTTCATTGCCGGATCCGATCGTGACGTCCGCCCAGTCGTCCTCGGTCCCGGTGTAATAGACGTCTGTCAGCGCGTCGCAGCCGGTGAAGGCATAGATTGCGATGCTGGTCACACTGTCCGGCAGAACAATACTGGCCAGACCCGTGCAGTTTGAAAAGGTATAATTGCTGATGGAGGTCACGGAGTCCGGTATCTCAACCCTGGTCAGGCTCGTGCAGTTGCCAAACGCCTCTCTGCCGATGCCGGACAGACTGTCGGGCAGCTCGATGCCGGCTAAAGCTGTGCAGCCCTCAAAGGCCTTATCCCCGATGGTCGTCAGGGTGTCCGGGAGCGTCACGCTGGTCAGGCCGGTGCATTTTTCAAACGCATAGTTGCCGATCTTCGTCACGCCGTCCGGCAGCTCAATACTGGTCAGACCCGTGCATCCATAAAAGGCACTGTCGCCGATGCTGGTCACTCCCTCTGGAATTTCGATGCCTGTCAGCGCGGTACAGCCGGAAAATACGTTGCCGCTGATGCTCGCGGCGCCCTCCGACCAAGTGACGCTGCTCAGGCTCTCGCAGCTGCCGAACGCATAGCTGCCCACGCTTGTCACCTGATCCGGAATGGTCACTTTTTTCAGGCTCGTGCAGCCGGAAAACGCATA
>JAJQBS010000007.1:10897-26406 GCA_021203145.1 Lachnospiraceae bacterium
TCAGGCTCGTGCAGCCGGAAAACGCATAGATTCCGATACTGTTCACATATTCCGGGATTGTCACGCTCACAAGGGAGGTGCAGTTTTTAAAGGTACTGCTGCTGATCGTCGTCACCCCGTCCGGGATCGTGATTTCACTGAGGGAATCACAATCTGCAAAGGCAAACATGCCAATACTTGTCACGCCCGACCCGAACCCGACCGTGGTCAGATTCCCGCAGTCCCAGAACGCATACGTGCCAATGCTCGTCGCATTATCCGGAATCTCGATGCTTTCAAGCGAATCACAGTCGGAAAACACATAGCTGCCGATCTCCGTGATCCCTCCAGTCAGCGTCACACTCGAAAGGCCGCTGCAGGACGCAAACGCATAATCCCCGATCTCTGTCACCGTCTCCGGAATAGTGATGCTACTTAAAGAAGTACAGCCAGAAAACGTGTAGCTGCCAATCTCTGTCACCACGTCCGAGATCACGAAATTGTCCAGGCTCTCACAGCCGTAAAACAGATAATCCCCAAGGCTTGTCACGCCATCCGGCAGACTGACAGCCGTCAGGGAGGAGCATCCGTAAAACACATAATCTCCCACATCCGTCACGCTCTCCGGGATGGTGATCTCCTCCAGGGAGGAGCATCCGTAAAACGTGTAATCCTCCACGCCCGTCACACTCTCCGGGATGGAAATCCCCGTCAGAGATGAGCAGCCGTAAAACGCGTATTCCCCGACGCTCGCCACTGAATCCGGAATCAGAATATCCGTCAGGCTTTCGCATTTATAAAACGCATATTCCCCGATCCCGGTCAGCGTGTCCGTCCCCAGAAAGCTCACACTCGTCAGATTTGTACAGCCATAAAACGCGTAAGCCTCAATCGTCGTCACCCCATCCGCGACTGTCACCATGGTCACAGTGCTGCGGTTATCATACCATGGGGCGTCCTCCTTATCTGAAAACGCGGTCATCTCGCCCGAGCCGCTGATTGTAAGCGCGCCGTCATTGTACAGCTCCCAGGTCAGATCCTCCCCGCAGGTGCCGCTATCCACCAGAGTGAGGACAAATTCCGTCTCCGTCTCGGTCTCATAGATCAGCTCTTCTTCTTCCAAGGAAGAATCACCCCAGTTCCCGAAATCCATGCCGCCGCCTGACCAGCTGTCGCCACCGCCGCCTGTCATTCCGCCAAAATTGCCAAAATCCATGCCGCCCATGTCACTCGCTCCCGCCGCCATCGGAGCGGCAAGCACAGCTGCCGGCAGCAGCCCGGCCACCAGAACCTTTCTCATTGACGCCTGCCAGACGGGAAGCATTCTTTTCAGACAGATGCACCCGGCCGCCGGAACCTTTTTCACTGACTCCCACCGGACGGAAAGCACTCTTTTTGGCCGAACGCCCTCTGCCGTCTGGTTCCTGGCGGAGGTGCGCCTTTTCCTTGGAATAAACGAAATTCTGCCATGTCTCATGTAATTGTCCACCTTTTCCAGTTCGTATTATGTCTGCTTCGTATTGCGTCTACTATATAACGAAAATATGGAAAGAGTGTGTTTTCCTGTAAAAAAGAGGAAAATATCAATCAGACAGAGAGCTGCGAGGTCAGGCATCCGTCTTCGGAAATAGTATGGATCATTCACAGCTCGTTACAGATCCTGATAATCGCCTCGGCAAATATTTTCGCGCTCGTCACAAGCGTGTCAATCACCATGAACTCATCATCGCCGTGCATGTGGTTGTCCACATCAGGCGTCATGCAGCCAAACGCCACGCCGCGCTCCAGATTGTGCACATAGGTACCGCCTCCGGTAGAGAGCGGAGCGCCCTTGATGCCGGTATACAGCTCATAGCTGTCGAGCAGAATTTTTACGAAATCCGAGTCGCCCGGTACGCAATGGGGCTTTGTCATCGGCGTATCTTCGAGCCGGATCCCATATTTCGCGAGCTGCTCCATGATTGGCTGCTTCGTATTCTCCTCGGTACAGCCGATCGGAAGCCGGGAATCAAAGGTTCCCTTCATACGCTCCGGCGTGTAGTCCAGAATGCTCAGGCACATGGTCACCGCCCCGGACTGCCCTTCCTCACGGTAAATGCCCAGGGCTTCGCCGCAGGTATCCTCATAGGGAAACAGCTGATCAAGCGCGAGCAGGGCACGTAACATTTCAGAGTGCGCCAGATAGCCGGAGAGCTTCGCCACCAGACGGATGGACGCCGTCAGCGCATTATGGCCCTCCTGCGGGGTGGAGGCGTGGGCTGAGAGCCCCCGCGCCTCCACTCTCAGAATATTTGCTGCAGCTGTCAGATCCTCCGTAATCTCAAACAAAACTCCGGTCTCTTTTTCCGTCTCGCCGGCTGCCGCCCGGACTGCCGCTTCCGGCAGACCCTCCAGCACCAGCACGGCGCGCCCCGGGACTACATTCGCCTTCTCACCGCTTTTCAGACTCAAAACGCGCGGGCGCTGCCGCGTTTCCCCGGCATGCTCCGCCGTCTGTCCATCCACAGTGCTGTCCGCCCCGGGCAGGTTCTGCCCGTCCGATATTTCCGCCGATGGCGCACCCGAAGGCTCCGCCGTAAAATCCGCCTCCAGGCGTCCTTTTTCAATATTAATCACTGGAAAGTCTGCGTCCGGCGTAAAGGTATACGGCGCCTCCTTCTCGATTCCATAATAATACCGGAGATCGCCTGACCCGCATTCCTCGTCCGAGCCCAACACCAGGCGGACACCTTTTTTCATCGGGATTTCCAGATCATGAATGGCGCGGATCGCGTATAAGGCCGCGATGGCCGGCCCTTTATCATCCGCCGTGCCGCGCCCGTAGATTCTTCCGTCCACAAGCTTCGGCTCGAACGGCTGTGTCATAGTCCAGTCCTCCGTCACCGGCACGACATCCAGATGTGCCAGAATATCGAGCCCCTTTTCGGACGTCATCCCATCCCCATTAGCAGCAAGGTCACTCACCGGCTCATCCCCACCGGCGGCAAGCCCGCCAGCCGGCTCATCCCCACTGGCAGCAAGCCCGTCAGCCAGCTCATCCCCACCGGCGGCAAGCCCGCTAACCGGCTCATCCTTGTCGGCGGCTAAGTCACCAGCCGGCTCATCTTTGCTGGCCGCCAGGTCACCGGCCACTACATAATTATCATAGTTTCTTACAGCAAGACCATAGTCTTCCATCAGCTTCTGCGCGGCCAAAAGCACTGCCGCAGGGCCTTCCCCAAAGGGCTTTCCCTCCAGGGCAGGTCCTCTCTGGCTGTCGATCCGCACCAATGCCGCCAGATCAGAGAGCATCTGGTCTTTTTTGCTGTCAATGTAAGAGTCTATCCTTTCTTTATACAAACTCATAATCGATATATTCCTTCCTGTTTATTTCAAAAACGCCTCGATCTCGGCCCTGGTCGGCAGCGCAGGGATCCCGCCCATCTTCTGGACACACAGGCCGCCGGAAGCATTGCCGTACTCCAGCGCCTCACGGATCAGATCTTCATTTAAGTCAGATACAGACGAAACGCCGCCCATCAGCAGACTGGAGAGGAATCCACCCCAGAAGGCGTCGCCCGCGCCGGTCGCGTCAACGGCTTTTACCTTGTGGCCGGGTACGGTGCCTTCCTTTCCGGCGTAGAAATACTTCGCGCCGTTTGAGCCGAGTGTCTCGACCACGACAGAAATATGATGCTCCTTCATCAGGTTCGGGATATTCTCCTCGCCCCCGACAAAATTCAGCTCCTCGTCCGATACCTTCAGCAAATCCACATAGGGAAGCACGCGGTCCACCACTGCCTTCGCATCCTCAAAGCTCCAGACCATCGGGCGGTAATTGACATCATAGCTGATCATCTTCCCATTTTTCTTTGCAAGCTCCATCGCGTAAAAATGTGCTTCTCGGCTCGGGTTTTCCGACATGCAAAAAGAGCTGCAGTGCAGAAGCTTTGCCCGTTTGATCGTCTCCTCGTCCACATCCGGCTTATCCAGCAATACATCTGCGCCCGGCTTGCGGACAAAGGTAAAGGAACGCTCGCCGCCCTCATAGAGCGTCACAAAGGCCAGCGTGGTCACCGCCCTGTCCGTCAGCTCCGGAAGCAATACCTCCACGCCATTGTCCCTGAGCGTCTTCATAAGCAGCTTTCCAAAATCATCATTGCCCATACGGCCGAGAAACCCTGTCTTCAGGCCATTGTGCGCGATCGCGACGCACGCATTCGCAGGCCCGCCGCCCGGATTGCATATGTAGCTGCGCTCCTCTTTTCCCGGAGTAAAATCAATCAGCATTTCCCCCATGCAAATAATATCCATTTTCGTTATCCTCCATCATGATTCTGACGCCTGAATTTTTTTAAGCTGATCAGATTGTAGCACGACTTCCCGTTTCTCACAAGAGCAATTCTTTACTGCTCTGGCTTTTATCAGATACCTGGATGACTGGCCGGCAGATCCTTAGCTGCAGCGAGACTTTTAGAACCTGCGATTCGAGGATCAGGCGGTGCAGGATGCATGTATTATTATCCGACAGATCCTTACTTCGCATGCCTTGGCCGCGGCATATCTTTTGTGTTCTTCGCGTTTTCCAGGTTCGTCCTGCGGCGGTTTTTCACTTCCTCGCTCATCGGCTGGATCTCGCCCGCCCGTTTCAGCGACATCTTTGTGAGCATCGGGCCGACCAGCTCATAGATCAGGATGGCAAAAAGCGTGATATTGCGAATCAGGTCGCCCTGCTCGCCGAGCTGCTGCGCGGTAACGCACATGCCGAGTGCCACGCCCGCCTGCGGCAGAAGCGTGATCCCCAGATATTTACAGATGGTATCACTGCAGTCGGTCGCTTTAGCAGAAAGAAACGCCCCCAGATATTTGCCCGCAGACCGCGTGAGGATGTAGATAAGCCCGATCAGCACAATGGAAACGTCCCCAAAGACGCCAAGCTCCAGCTCTGCGCCGGAAATCACAAAAAATGCGGCAAACAGCGGACTGGTCCAGCCATCCGTCTTTGACATGATTTCATCCGACAGGGGGCAGAGGTTGCAAAAGACGGTGCCCAGCATCATGCACACCAGCAGCGACGAAAATCCAACCGTCACCGGTCCGACCTCAAATTCAAGCATGGAGAGAGCCGTCGTCAAAAGCACAAACGCGATGGACATATTCAGGCGGTTGGTATTAGAATTAAACAGCTTCTCCAGCTGCGTGAGCAGCCATCCCATCAATGCGCCGAGCACAAGCGACATCACAATCTCGACAAGCGGATTGACCAGGATGGAGACCAGGTCAAAGGAGCCGCTCACAAGAGCCCTGGCAATGCCAAAGCTCACCGCAAACACAATCAGACCGACCGCGTCATCCAGTGCTACGATCGGCAGCAGAAGATCGACCAGAGGCCCTCTTGCCTTGTACTGCCGCACGACCATCAGCGTCGCCGCAGGGGCAGTCGCGGTGGCGATCGCACCCATCGTGATGGCCTGCGCTACCGTCAGCTTCCCATTCGTCGCCGCGCAGACGGCAAGCAGCGCCACATCGACAAATAAAGTCGCTGTCAGCGCCTGGACGACGCCGATCACGGCAGCCTGTTTCCCGGTCTTCTTTAACTGGTTCAGCCGGAATTCATTCCCAATGGCAAACGCGATAAAGCCAAGCGCCACATCCGATATCAGGCTTAAGTCCTCCACACTCTCCATGGTGGTAAATCCAAGCCCTGTGATATCGACCCTTCCCAGACAATACGGCCCAATCAGAACGCCCGCCACCAGATAGGCCGTGACAGACGGCAGCTTTAGCGGCTTCAAAACGCGGGTCATCAAAAGACCCGCAAGAATCGCAACAGATATGGACAACAAAGTATAAACCATTTTTCAAAACTCCTCTCTTTCCCAGCGTCCGCCAAATGCGAAGCATTTCTTTCATGCGGGCGCGACCTGCCGCCAAGCCTCTGGCGAGGGGGCACTTCCCGCGCGCCCGCCAAATGCGAAGCATTTCTCTCATGCGGGCGCCTTGGATTATAGCAACAATGAAATGCCCTGTCAATATCCTCAAAATTTAATAAAATGTTATAATAAATTTAACATTTTCCTTGAAATAACCCGAATTTTATGCTATTTTAAAACCATACTTTTCGTGACAGTCTGATACAATCGGACAGGGGAATGCTTCTCTCCCCTATCCTGAGTTCTCGATTTGCTTCACAAATCGGAACATACGCCCTGTTGGTTTGAGCGATTCTGGCAGGGGCAGCAAAATAGATGGCATACGGAGGTTCCTATGGAAAGAAAAAAAGAAAAACGAAAGATTTTAATTCTGGCACTTCTGCTGACAGCTGTTTTATCGCTGGCCTTTGGCAGCAATGCCGCATATGCGTCAGATAATAGTTCTTCAAGTGCAAAGACTTTGAATGGGCTGGTGAAGGGCAGCGACGGCTTCCTCTATTATTATGTCGACTCGGTCATGCAGACCGGATGGCAGACTTATAATAACAAGACTTATTATTTCTATGAAAGTGAACATGGCTCAAGTCCGGCAGGCGCGGCAGCAACAGGTCTCGTAAAAATCAGCGGCTACCGCTATTACTTTTCCTCAGCCGGCAAGATGCAGACCGGATGGAGAACCATCAACGGTAGCAAATATTATTTCATAAAAAAAACAACCTCCGCTTTTCCGAAAGGAGCCGCTGTAACCGGAGTACGCTCGATCGGCGGCAGTAAGTATTATTTCGCCTCGAACGGTAAAATGAAAACCGGTCTTCAGACATACAACAGCAAGAAATATTATTTTGCCTCGAATGGAAAAATGGTCAAGAGTACCTGGAAGACGATAAAGGGGTACAAATATTACTTCAAAAGTAATGGAGCCGCTGCCACCGGCGGATATAAGATCAAGGGCGTCATCTACGTCTTCAAGGCGAACGGAAGGCTGGCCACGCACAGCAGCAGCCTTAAGATCGTGGGTGTGTCCGGTACCTACTATTGCGTAGACGGCGACGGAAAGGCTTACACTTCCGGATGGACGACGGTCGGATCGAAGCTCTGTTACGCGGCCAGCAACGGAAAGTTGAAGAAAAATACGACCTATCAGGGCATCACCTTCAACAGCAAGGGATACGCAACGGACACGACCGCTACAAAGCTGAAGATCAAGACGATGAGCATTGTCTCTTCGATTACCACCAGCAGCATGACACAGTCCCAGAAGCTGAAGGCCTGCTGGAATTATGTGGTCAGCAGCTCGAATTTCAGCTATCTGCGCATCGGTGCTCCCAGTTTTTCTTCCGGATGGCAGATTACATACGCGTACAACATGCTGACCAGCCATCGGGGGAACTGCTACAGCTTCGCCTGTGCCTTCGCGGCGCTGGCCAACGAAGTCGGCTATGATTCCTATGTAGTCTCCGGCTATGTCAGCAGTACGTCCGGCGGACTTACCCGCCACTGCTGGGTAAAGATCAACGGACGCTACTACGACCCGGAGGCACAATTTGCCGGATGGATGACCGGCTGCTACGGTGCCAGCTCTTACAACATTACTCATACAGTAAGCGCCACGTATCGCTTCATAGAAAGCTGACCGGTTCGCCGCTTCGGCTCGTTGTTCTGACGAAGCAGCATCTGAAAAAAGACCCGGAAATCAGAAAAAGCCCTTCCTCCACACAGGAGAAAGGACTTTTTCTATGCACACGGCCGCATAAGGAATTTTCCGGCTAAAGCCGGATGCGGCCGGCGCGGCGGATAGGGGAGAGCCCCCTTATCCGATTGCACACGGCCGCATAAGGAAACAGGTTCTTAGTACCCGGTCACAGCTGTCGCATATAAAGAGCCGCCTGAGGTAGTCTGTGAATAATCAATGGTAGCCGAGATATAAAGACCCTCTGTGAGGCCACTGGAATTCAAAGCGGCATTAGCATAATTGATCGAATAGGTCACGCCATCGTCCCCCTGAATCAGAAGTGTGTCAGATGTGACTGCTGTCACAGTACCGCTCACAACGCCTGTAGTAGAAGTGGACGTATCGGAACTATCAGAGCCTGATCTGCTGTCATCCGTACTGTCCGTATCTGAAGAGGAGGATTGCTGTGTGGAGGAAACATAAGCTTTTGAAATATACCCGGTAGTCCCATCTACAGATACAATATACCAGTTGTCCGTCTCGCCGGTCACCGTAACGGCCGTCCCGGAAGACAGCCCGCTCAGCACACTGCTGTCTGTGCTCGGCTGCGAACGGAGATTTACCTGTGCGGTCGTATAATAAGTGTAGGACGTCCCATAGGAAACCGCACTTCCCAGCTCTGCGGAAATAACATCTGAACTCGACACTGTGGAGCTGTCCGTCTCCTCTTCCTCCTCTGTCGCGGCGGTCGTCTCCGGCTGCGTACTCACCAGATATGCTTTGCTGATGTACCCGACGGATCCGCCCACATTCACACGATACCACGACGTCGTCTCCCCTGTCACCGTGACAGCAGAGCCTGTGAGAAGGGAACCGATTCGCTCCGCCTCGGTACTTGGCTGCTCGCGGATATTTACATTTGCCGAAGTATACATCGTGACACTCGACGAATATTCGCTCAGGGTAGCAAGCTCCTCACTGCCTGCCGCCGTATCCGACTCCTCCGTCTGTGCCTCTGCTGTACCATTATTTTCGACCGAGCCGGGCAGGACACTGAATATACTGTCATTATCCAGGACCGTAAAGCTCTCCACCGCCGTCCGGACAGCGTCAAAAGACTCCGCGTCGTCCTCGGTCACAGTCCCGGTCACTACATAGGCAGCGTCCTCCTCCGCAGACATAAGTGCGTATGTAACGGAATAAGCCCACATACTTGTCGAATAATTATACTTGACCACATATTCATAGACGGAAAGGGTGGATGAACTGTTCACTTCAAAGGATAAAACCTCAAATGCGTCCTCCTCAGGATACTGGTTGGAAAGGGTGTCCTCCAGGTCTTCCTCTGATTCCATGACCGATATGTTCTTCATCCCGCTTTCATCCGCCGCGTGAACAATATTGATCATGGACTCTGACGCAGAGGCAAATACTCTCATCTCATCCACATCCTGCGTAACGCTCCAAGTACTGTCGGGCAGTACAATGCGAACTGTCCCATCCTCCGATATGTATACCACATTCGTCCGAATCTCCGTTTCTGTCTCTGTCTCGGACTGCGTCTCACTCATGGTTTCCGATTCGGTCTCTGTCTCCGTCTCTTCCTCCTCGACAAGAATTTGGCAGCCCGATGTGAGAACCGTGACCGCCAGAGCCGTCACCAGGCCGATCAGAACCGCTTTCTTTCTTTTGTTCAACATTTTCTTCTCCCTAACCCGGATGAACCGGAATAGAAATCTGCCTTTCTGCACAAAATCATTCTTAAACGCCTGAATAAGAAAAAAACTAGTATTGAATCAATACCATACTGGCCTCTATCATACCACGACCGGCCGACTTCTGCAAGTCACACGCCCACAATTCCCACATTGTTATCATAAGTTTAATATTTTTGAAACATTTTCACTCAGGTTCGCCGGAATCTTCCTTCGACCTCCCTGCCCGCGTCCGCCATCTTTGCGTCAAACGTTTCCCTTGTCATCAAATCCCTGCACAGCCCATACAGTTCCTCGTACTCATCCACTATCCCCTGCGCGTGAGGCACGCGGTAAGCCCCTGCGTCACTGCCCGGCGCTATTGTCACGCCGAGCGCAAATCCTCTCCGGATGATCGCGCCCTGCCTCTCCTTCAGCCGTCCGACTGAGGCGTCGTCGAAACGCCCGCCGCCGATCAGATTCGCAATCGTCACAAAGGTCGGCACCCAGATGGTGCGGCTGCCACTCAGTGCCTGCAGACATTCCTCATCCATGAAGTTGCCGTGCTCAATCGAATCAACCCCCGCGTCAATCACAGCATGAACTGCATCCGGCCCGTTCGTATGCGCCATCACGGAAAAACCTTCCTCATGCGCAATATGAATCATTTCGCGGATCTCCTCCCGGTCAAGCGAATCCTCGGTCAGCGCTCCCTCCCGTTCAAAGTCCAGGATACCCGACACCATGATCTTAATAAAATCCGCTCCTGCCGCAGACGCCTCTTTTACCAGCTGACGGTATTCCTTCAGGGTGTCAAACCCACGCCCGACAATTTTCCCATAATGGCCATTTTTATGAACCGCAAAAACCGGAGTACGGTACCTGATTCCATACTCCGGCGCCAGCCTGGCCGCGAGCGCCGACGCCCCGTAATGATCGCCGCCGTCGCGGACATACTGCACTCCCGTCCGGGCATATGCGGCAAGCTTTTCACGGATATCCGCCTCATCCACGCCATTTTTATACTGCGCAACCGCTTCCCGGTAGTCGCGGCCGTTCATAAAAATATGCATGTGGCATTCATAGTACATGACATCTCATCTCATTTCTATCCGAAGCTCTATTCGAACCTCTGTTCGAAGCTCTGTTCAAAGCTCTGGTCGAAGCTCTGGTCGAAGCTCTGCTCGAATTTCTGTCCTGGTTTCCGTTGGAATTTTTTCGGATCCTTATTTTTTCTCAGACTCCTTTGCAGGAACCGGCCTGTTCTGCTTCCAGACCGGACTGCGTCAAGGCCTTTATTCCCTGCGGTTCGCGCGTCAGGCAGCGAAAGATGCATGAGTTAATGGCGACAGGTCCTTAGCCCAACAGCTCCTTCAGCATCTGGTTGACTGCCGCCGGGTTTGCTTTTCCTTTCATCGCCTTCATGGTCTGGCCCACCAGAAAGCCCAGTGCCTTCTGTTTTCCACCCTTATAGTCCGCCACGGACTGCGGATTAGCCGCGATCACGCCCTCCACGACCGTGCGCAGCTCGCCTTCGTCGTTGACTGTTTTCAGGCCATGCTCTTCGACATAGACCTCCGGGTCGACGTCCTCCTGGAAAATCTGTTCAAACACTTCCTTCGCCACGGTCTGGTTGATCGTCCCCTTATCGGTCATCTCGATAAGCTTCGCAAGGTGTGACGGGGAAAAATCGAGCGTGTCCGGCTCACGGTTTTCCTCTTTTAAGAGACGCAGTGTCTCGCCCATCAGCCAGTTGGAGACCTTTTTCGGCCTGCCGCAGAGCGCGGTGGTCTCTTCAAAAATATCCGCCATGCGTTTGTACTCAGTAAGAATCCCCGCATCGTATTCCGGAATGTCAAATTCCCTTTTGTAGCGGGCAAGCTTCTCGGTGCGAAGCTCCGGCTGGCGATCCTTCACGGCCTGCAGCCACTCATCGCTGATCAGGATCGGCACGAGATCTGGATCCGGAAAGTAGCGGTAATCATGCGCGTCCTCCTTGGAACGCATCGGATAGGAATATTCCTTATTGTCGTCCCAGCGTCGGGTCTCCTGGATGACCGGTTTCCCCTCCTCCAGAAGCTCGATCTGCCGCTCCCGCTCCCCGTCGATGGCGCGCGCGATCGCCTTGAAGGAGTTCAGATTCTTCATCTCCGTCCGGGTGCCGAAGGCTTCAGAACCCATCTCCCGCACGGAAAGGTTCACATCCGCACGCATGGATCCCTCCTGCAGCCTGCAGTCAGAAGCGCCCAGATACTGGATGATCAGACGCAGCTTCTCCAGGTAACCGATGACCTCCTGGGCGCTGCGCATGTCCGGCTCGGATACGATCTCAATCAGCGGAACGCCGCTGCGGTTGAAGTCTACCAGGGAGCAGTCCTCCCACTCATCGTGAACTAGCTTGCCGGCGTCCTCCTCCATGTGGATTTCATGGATCCGGATTTTCCGGGAACCTGCCGCCGAGTCGACCTCGACATAGCCGTCATGGCAGATCGGCAGATAGAGCTGAGAAATCTGGTAGTTCTGCGGGTTGTCCGGATAAAAATAATTTTTCCGGTCAAATTTGCAGAACTGGTTGATTTGACAGTTGGTTGCCAGGCCGACCGCCATCGCATACTCGACCACCTGTTTATTTAAAACAGGAAGGGAACCCGGCATGCCGGTGCAGACCGGGCAGGTGTGTTCGTTGGGCGCGGCTCCGAACGCGGTCGAACAGCCGCAGAAGATTTTTGTCTTTGTCGCCAGCTCTACATGGACTTCCAGTCCGATGACCGTCTCATACTGTTTCGCCATATCACTCGCCCTCCTGTTCTGCTGCTGCGTTCGGGGCACCAGGTGCCGCAGGCACTGTGTTTCCGGCATGAGCCTCGACTGCTGTACCATGCTTACCTCCGACGTGAGTCCCGGCCGTTGTATCGTAATTACTTCCGGGCCGGATTCCTGCTTTAGCTTCAGATTTATCACATGCCCCGGCCGTTATCCCGGGCATCGCGAAGCGCCCTCTCGCCTGCTCATATGCATACGCCGCGCGAAGGATCGCTTTTTCGTGAAAACAATCTCCGATCATCTGCACGCCGATCGGAAGCCCTTTGCTATCGAGGCAGCACGGCACGGAAATACCGGGCAGTCCGGCAAGGTTGACCGAGATCGTGTAGATATCGCCGAGGTACATCTTCAGCGGATCGCTCAGGCTCTTTCCAAGCTCGGGCGCGGTCGTCGGCGACGCGGGTGCGAGAATTATGTCGTATTTTTCAAACGCACGGTCAAAGGACTGCTTAATCAGCGCCTTCGTGCGCAATGCTTTCAGATAATACGCGTCATAATAGCCGGAGCTTAAGACAAATGAGCCGAGCATAATGCGGCGTTTGACTTCCTCGCCGAAGCCCTCGGAGCGGCTCTTTTTATACATATTGTGAAGTCCCTCATATTCTGCGGAGCGATAGCCGTACTTCACTCCGTCAAAGCGGGACAGGTTGGAGCTGGCCTCCGCCGACGCGATCACATAATAGGCCGGAATCGCGTATTCCACAAGGCTCAGGTCAAACTCTTCGACGACCGCGCCCTTCTGCCGCAGCGCATCCGCTGTATCCAGCACCGCCTGGCGCACCTCGTCGTCCAGACCCTCGCCCAGATAGTCCGAGGGGATGCCGACGCGCAGCCCCTTTACGTCGTCCACAAGCGCGGAGGTAAAATCACAGTCCGTCCTCGCCACCGAGGTACTGTCCTTTTTATCATGCGAAGCGATCATCTCCAGAATTGCCGCGCAGTCCGACACATCCTTCGCGATCGGCCCGATCTGATCCAGCGATGATCCATAGGCGATCAGACCATAGCGGGAGACGGTGCCATAGGTCGGCTTCATTCCGACCACACCGCAGAACGAGCTCGGCTGGCGGATCGAGCCGCCGGTGTCCGAACCAAGCGCGTACGGAGCCTCCTCCGCCGCCACCGCCACACAGGAGCCGCCGGACGAGCCGCCCGGTACATGGCCGGTATTCCATGGATTTTTCGTCGGCCCAAACGCGGAAGTCTCCGTCGTGCTGCCCATCGCGAACTCATCCATATTTGTCTTCCCAAGGATCACCGCCCCCGCCTTTTCCAGGTTCAAAACGGCTTCCGCCGAATACGTCGGAACAAAATTATATAAAATCTTCGAACTGCAGGTCGTCAACAGCCCTTTTGTACAGAGATTGTCCTTGATTGCCACCGGCACGCCCGCAAGCGGGCCAGTGATGCTGCCGTCCTCAATCTGCGTCTGCACCATATCCGCCCGGGCGTAAGCCCTCTCACGGTCAAGCGTCACAAAGCTGTTCAGCCCCTCGTCCAGCGCGTCAATGCGCTGATAAGAAGCATCGAGCGCCTCGCGGACGGAAATCTCCTTACTCTTAATCTTCCTGCCCAGCTCCAGGGCAGTCAGCTCCGTTATCTGCATCTCGTCATCCCTTTCCTGAATTCCTGTTTCCTCCTGTGCCTGGTATCCACAGGCTTTCACACATACTGACCGCCAGTCTCTGCCCGCAGCCAGTGGCATTCTTCCGCACCGACAAGGGCGTTTCGTCTCACAGCACTGTCTTCGGCACCATGAACGCCTGCTCCTTCGCCGCAGGCGCATTTTTCAAAGCCTCCTCATGCCCGTCGCCGTTTGTCACAACATCCTCCCGGAATACATTGTGGACGGAAAACACGTGGGACATCGGCTCCACGCCGGAGGTGTCCAGCTCATTTAACTTGTCCACATAGTCAAGCATCCGGCCAATATCCTTTTTCGCCTGCTCCTTTTCCTCATCAGACAGTTCCAGCTTTGCCAGAATGCCGACATACTCAATCGTCTCATCACTGATAATGTTCGCCATGGCTTCCTCCTTCCTGCCTTAAGGCTCCAGCCTGGACAGATCGCGCGGAAAGAGCGTCGTCTCGCGCACATTTTCCTCGCCGACCAGCTTCATCGTCAGACGTTCCAGGCCGATGCCAAGCCCTCCGTGCTTCGGCATGCCGTATTTAAAGGTGTCGAGGTACATATCCATACCTTCCTCCGTCATACCCCGCGCCGCGATCTTCTCGCGCAGCATCTGGTAATCGTGGATACGCTGTCCTCCCGTCGTAATCTCCAGTCCGCCAAACAGCAGGTCAAAGCTTAAAGTAAACCGGGGATCCACCGGGTCATCCATCGCGTAAAACGGTCTCTTTTTTGACGGGTAATGTGTCACGAACACAAAATCCGCCCCATACTCTTCTTTGAAATAGCGGCCGATCAGGTTCTCCTCCTCCGGCTCCAGATCAAACGGGTTGCGGATCCTGCGGCTGTATTTTTCCGATACGAGCTCCTTTGCCTTATCAAAGCGCACCATCGGGATTTTGTCCGTGTCCGGCAGCGTCACATTCAGGATGTGCAGCTCATTCGCGTACTCCTTCTGAAGCAGCTTCATCGTGTACTGCAGAAAGCCGGTCTCCATCTCCATAATATCAAGATAGCTGTCGATATAGCCCATCTCAAAATCCAGGCTCGTATATTCATTCAGGTGGCGCTTTGTGTTATGCTTCTCCGCGCGGAATACCGGACCGGTCTCGAAAACGCGGTCAAATACGCCTACCATCATCTGCTTATAGAACTGCGGACTCTGCGCAAGCACTGCCGGATGATGAAAATAGTCCAGCTTAAAGATATTCGCGCCGCCCTCCGCACCGCGGGCGCCGATCTTCGGCGTATGAATCTCTGTAAACTGCTGCCCTGTCAGATATTCACGGAACCCCCGCACCAGCCCCTCCTGGATGCGGAACTTCGCCCGCTCGCGCACATTCCGCAGAGAAACGCTGCGATTGTCCAGCTTCGCCTCCAGCGAGGTATTCAGCTTCCACTTGCCAATCGGCAACGGCAGCGGCGCATAGGTTGCCGTAAGAATCTCGCCGCCCTTCACACGCAATTCAACCCCGTGCGGCGCACGCGCGTCCTCCTCCAGCACTCCAAAAAGCTCCACCGTCTGCGATTCCTTCAGCTTCTTCACGGAGAGCTTCGATACATTCTCCTCAAATACGCACTGCAGCAGTCCCTCGCGCTTACGCAGCACCACGAAGCACACCTCGCCCATGTCACGGATCGAGTGCACAAAGCCGTTCACCTTCACCTCGCTGCCTATGCGCTCCGGGGCAAGCAGTTCACTCAGCTCCAGCGCTTCCTTTTTTGTCACTCCTGATAAAAATTCCATAACGCGGACCTCCGGCCGCAACCAAAAATAAAATAGAGCCAAAACTCTGTTG
>JAJQBS010000115.1:0-15959 GCA_021203145.1 Lachnospiraceae bacterium
TAATAAAGGTGATCGCGTAGGTTCCTACGTTTTCTCCGTCGCTCTCATCTGCCTCCGTCGCACCGTCCATGACCGTGCTTCGCTCAAGGATTGTACCAAGCTCTGCCTTAATGTCATCCGTGCTGATCCCCTCATATCCATCCGTCTCAATCGTCACTTCATAGGTCAGCTCCGGGTCTTTCTCGCCATAGGTCTTTGACGTCAAATTTGCAGTAAGCGAGATCTCAAGCTCCTCAATCTCAAGCGTTCCGTCATTGCAAGTGATGCTATAGTTGCTTGTCGTGTTTTCTGTTGCGGTAAGAGTAATCGTATAACTGCCCACCGGACTGGATGTCGTCATATCCTCGCCATCATCGTCCGTTATCTTATAGCTGACAGTCAGTGCGTCCTTTACCGCATTAGAGGTCACACTTGTTCCGCTCTCCGGGATACCGTCCACTGAGTACGACCAGGTCGGATCTGCCGCATAATAATAACGTGATTTATTATCAGCAGTTAGTGTAATCTCCAGAGGAGTAATTGTAAATTCCGCTGTATTTGTCGTGCAGTTAGAAGATATTTCGTAAAGGTCGCTGTATTTCAAACCTGTAACTGAATCGACTGTATCAGGAATGGATGCAGTCAGCTCATAGGTGTCTGCATTCATCATGCTTCCATCTGTAGTTCCGCCCTCGGTTATTTCCACAGTCGCATCAATTGTATCATCATCTGTTTCTACCCCGTCAAATGTCACTGTTGGTAGCTCAATTTTTTCGTTACAGTATACCGCTGTCATTTCTGTCGGCCATGTGAAAGAAGACACCTGTGCCTTCGTGATTTCAAGAGTCGCTGTATTATTCGTCAAGGTAATGTTATCATTGTCTGAAGAGGCAGTGAATACATAAGTCCCTGGCAAAACAACATCTTCTGAATTCACCCCGTCTTCACCTTTTGTAATGGATTCCACCGTCACCGTATAAAAGCCACTATCCACCGATGGAGTCAGCGTATGTGCGGTTCCGTCATAGGCCACCGACATGTCTCCACTCCAGCTGACTTCGACTTCCAGCTCTGTCACTTCAAAAGTAAGAGTAGCATTGTCGTCAGTGATTGTATATAACTGATCCATCATAACGCCTGTACCAACAGTATCAGAAGTTGTACTTGAAAAAGCTGCTATCAGGTCATATGATCTCACATCCTGTATAATTGTAACATCCCCATCTGCAAACGACACATCCATATTGAGCGAATTGCCCTTTACATCTACGAATGTCGCTGTCGGCTTACTGATTTCGCTACCAGTATAAGCAGCCGAAGTTGAAGACCATGTCAGGGAAGTGATTTCCTTTTTATCTACTGTAAATTCATACACATTATTTGAGAGCTCGTAATTATCGGATGTCACCCTCACTACATAAGTGACGCCTGGAACAACCGCAGTACTTACAGCACTCAGGCTCTCCGCATCCAAAACCTCGTAGGTAAGGGTGGTGTCAACATCTACGGTTGCTTTCGGATACTGAATCCCACCGTTATAGGTAAGTGTTTCAGAAGACCATCCTGTAACCGTTCCTGATCCCTTTGTCACAGAAAACGAAGTAGTAGCAGTAGTCTCTGACGCAGTGTAATTTCCGGCGGAAATCGTGGCTGTCAAAGTATACTCTCCAACATCCTGGACAGTTTCCGGCGCGGAGGAAACAACCGCTCCACACGTCTGTTCATCAATGTCCACATACGTCGCAGTCGGAGGAGTTATAACCGAACCGGTATAGATAGTGGTGCCATTTTCCTCAGACCACGTGATATCTACCTCTTTCGGTTCTATTACAAATGTCATACTGCTCATTTCATCGTAATTGGCAACATCGTAATAGCCCGCATCGTCACCACCCAGTGTGCAGTTCGACACATCAACTGTATACCTGCCCGCATCCACAAGAGAATCACTACAAGAAACCTCAAGTCCGCTGTAATAAATACTGGAAGCAGTATCCTTCCCAATAGATGTTCCATCGCTTGTCTCTAAGCCCAGAGAAGGCAGACTGCCGCTATAATCGTTTCCATCATAGGTCACCGTCCATTCACTCTGGGTATACGTAATGTATAGCTTTACCATCACAATAGAGAAGCTGATAGAGTCATTAGAGACTGTGACTGTATCTCCAGAAGAATCATCTGTCACCGTCACCTTCGCAGTATAGGTTCCGAGAGCCGAAACTGACGTCACATTATTAATTTCTTCTTCAGAACTGCCATCTGACCATGTGTATGTGTACGACGTAACTGTATATCCGCTCTCAACGGTTGCAGTCGGCAGAGACACCCCCGTCGAACTCCACTCATATTCATCACCGTCGGCAATAGACCACGTCAATGTGACTGTCTCTTCTACTCCCGTCAGGCTGGGCGTGGAAGCAAGCAAACCTGACCCGAGAGATTTATTTGTGGTTTTTGCAGCCGCAGTTGTTTCCACTGTTTCTTCCGCGTCGGTCGTATCTTCTGCATCGGCAGATTCATCTGCCTCAGCCGCATCCTCTGTATCTTCCGCGTCTCCACTGCTGCCATCGTCTCCGCCGTCACTGTCTTCCGCGTCTTCGCTGTCGCTGTCTTCCGAGTCTCCGCTGCTGCCGTCGTCTCCGCTGTCGCTGTCTCCTGCGTCTCCACTGGTGCCGTCATCCCCGCTGTCACTGTCTCCCGTGTCTCCGCTATCGCTGTTGCCAACGTCTCCGCCGGTGTTGTCGTCCCCGCTGTCGCCGCTGTCATCACTCGTACTTTCGTTGTCGTCACCTGTTCCAACGTCCTCCTCAGTTATCGGCGTCATATCATCCGCATAGCTTCCCACTGGAATGCTCGTGACCAACATGGCCGTCGCCACCGTAATGCTCAGGATTCTTTTCAGCTGCCTGATTTTCATAGACTCTTTTTCCTCCTTAAATATGAATGGGTGATCTCGTTGTATCTTCCATACTATTACACGCATGAGGGACAGGCCGAATACCGCCTGCGCGGCCGCGCGGTCTCTGCCCGCCGCCAATGCGAAACAGAAACGGAATGCCCCGCATCGCTGCTGCATATATTTAATATAGAAGAAACTCCTGCCATACGGCTTTTGCCGTGTCGGGAAATCCGGAATCAATCATTATTGTCCATTCCTCTTATCGCTTGCACCGCATGGTCTGATTCGTGAGATCAATAATTTGAGCAGATTTTCCCAATTTGTTTTTACTATAACACAGGTGGAACTTTTTGGCAATTTGTTTTTGCCTGTTTGTTCATATTTTTTCCAAATAGTTACCATAAGCTTCCACAATTACATTCTACCGGAAGCAATCCAAAAGCATCGGGTACGGTTTTTAAAGTTTTATTTCTTTGTATAATTATCTTGTTGCGTTTTTATTTATTATATGATATTATTCAGTCAGTGTCAAGTGTTGCTTTTTCATTTTAGTTTAACCAGTTTCCTGTTCAACAGCAAAAATGTTCAGAAACTTGTGGCAATCTCACGGGAAAGGATGTACAATAGATGGCAGAGAGAGCCGAGGCTGCTGCTCGTAAAGCCCAGGCTGAACTGCGAGAGTTGAAAAAGCAGTATGGACAAACGTAAATTATAGACACGAATGATCTTTTATGGAAAGCCCACGGTGTAAAACACCGTGGGCTTTCCTGACGCCAAACTGCAGAAACCGAAAAAGCGTTATGCATAAGATTGCAAATGTGAGTGTTAAGAAAATTCTGATTGTTTTGAATATTCTGATTATATTGACAGTTGAGAGACTTTTCATCTGTCAACCATTTTTCGACATTTTTCGACAGTCTTTCCCTTTTTATCAGAATCCACAAAACGCACGTTCTTTGAGAAAAACTATGTAAACCAGCTCATTTTCCCTTCAAAAATGTGGATAATGTGGATAACTCAGTGTATAAGTCCATTTTCCCACGTTTTTTTATCCACCGGGGTGTGGAAAAAAAAGAGGATAACCTTTCCGGGCACCCGGCGCCAGCTTTTGCCTTTCTGCGTCATTTTTGTGCAGGTTTACTTTGATTTTTTCCGTTTTCCGTGTCTCCTGATCTTATGTGATGTTTTGGTTGTCTGAATTTATCCTTTATTTTCTGATAATTCATGACAATTCCGTATTCAGGTAGGAGACAAACCGGTTGCCCGCCGCCTCGAACAGAGCCAGGCTGTCGTTCGGGCCATAGTAGTAGGTCTCCGTCTCTCCCGGATTGAGCAGAATGAGATTTCCATAATCATCATACCCGGTGATGATGACGCTGCCGGTCTCTGTCGCCGCAATGACCGCCTTTCCTTCGCTGACGAAATAGAGTACCTGCTCCAGCGTGCAGCCAGTCAGGTCGACAACGTCCCTGTTCATCGCGGCTTCCAGCTCGTCCACATCCATCGTGCCGGTCCTGACAATCTCAGGAATATCATCCAGGCTGATGCTTGCCTCGTCCTCCGTATTGCCGCGCTCCCAGACATACTCCTTGGCGTCGTTGATGACGACGCCCACCATCTCGTCCGCCCGGAGAATCGCCTCTGCGGCCGTCGGCCAGCTGCTGTCCAGGCTTCCCCCCGCGTATACATAATAAAGCTTTTCCTTATCCTCGTTCGCAGGGATTTCCACCGTGGCCGAGCCGCTCTCGGAGGTAAATTTTCCCGTAACGACCTGCGGATTTGTGTCCGTGATCGTGGTGCCGACACGCAGAAGGATCACGGTCTGCTTGACGTCATCGGTCTCGGTCGACACGCCATACTCCACGCTGTCTTCCGTGTTCGTGCTGACGATCGTGTCAGAAGTAGTCTCTGCATACTCCCCGTCCACCTTCGTCACGCGAGTAAGCGTCAGCATGCTGTTTGACTGCTCGACTCCGACCACGTAAGCGTTTGACGGCGAATATTCCTTGATCACTTCTCCATCCTCTCCGACAATCGTCAGCATGTACATCGGGAAGACTTCGGATCCTTCCGCAGAGCTGTCAATATCAGAAAGCATGGCAACTCCGTAGACCAGGTTTTCTTCCATATAGCAGACCTGCCGGATGCGTTCGGCTGTGCCGCAGGTGATTTCACGCACCTCACCGGTCTCAAAATCTATCGTGCAAAGGGTCTGGGAATTGTACCGCTCCCCCTCGGCAAGCCAGCTGAAGTACCGGTTCGATCCGGAACTGGTATAGCAGCCATTGTTGACGCCGGTAATCACGCTCTCGTATTCGCCAGTCGCCATGTCAATCCGATACACTACATTTTCCAGTAAAATGTAGCAGTCTGTCTCGTCGTCCGTCAGGTAGGCCAGCGCGTCCACGTCCAGCTTCAGGCTGTCATACGCTTCCATCGTGCGCACAAACAGCAGCTCCCGGGATGTGGCGGAGGAATTTTCATAGTAATAAACCGCAATACCGTTTTCCCCCTCATGGTCGCCGCGGTTCATGTAGCCGGAGACGACATACCAGACGTCACCATTTGTTCCCACCCTTAAAATCTTGATGTTATTCTGATCATAAAAATCGCGGTAATCCATATCCTCTTCCTGCAAAAAGCCAAACACGCGGGAGAGCTTGCCGCCGTTGATCTCGTAAGTCCAGAGCTCATTTTCCTGCACAAAAGCCACAATGCTTTTGTCCTCGTCAAACATGTACTCCACATCGCCATCCGTGATGCCAAGATTAATGCCACCGGATTCCAGCACCGTGCGCTCCGTATTAAAAATCTCATCCGTCGTCCTAGTGAAATCCAGAAGATAGACACGGGTATCCGTATAGCGCAGGCGGTAAAATTCCTTGACCCGGTAAAGACAGGTAATCCCCTCTTCGTCCACCGCAGAAATACAATAATTCAGAACAAAAGATGCCGTCGTGCCATTGATATCGACCAGACTCGGCGTCGGCTTATAGTAAATAGACGGATTCAGAGAACCCCACATCAGCTGCGCGACGGTGTCATGAATATCCATGCTCGCAAGGGTCTGGCTTGTGCCGGTCGTATCGTCCGGCTCCACCACGACGCCGAGCGAGGTCTGGTCCGTCTTGTTGACACATTTCGCGTAAAAGCCGGTCACAAAGTCCAGATAAGAGTCCAGGTGCAGCCCATCCTCCAGAAGCAGCCTCGTATAGAAATAAATATTACGCGCCCCGGCGGACAGCTGGATTTTGAGAATATATTCCTGATTCAGCAGCACCTGGTTCTGGATCGTCAGAGTCGCTTCCAGATAGCCCTCGTCATCCTCCGTCAGATTGATCACGCTCGTATTTTCCAGAGATTCACTGCCGTCGAGCGTCAGCACCTCGTAGGAAACACTCTCAATGTTCGTATTGAACGGCTGGATTCTGATATCCAGCTCGTGGCTGGAATCCAGGATCGTCACGGTGTCACGGATATAATTCACATCCATCTCGTAGGCATAGCCATGCAGACAATTGTAGCTGACGTCATCGTTCTGCATATAAACCAGCGGAAATGTCGCGTCAGCCATCGTTTCGGATGTGTTTGGAGTCGACTGGTTCAATATCCGCGCGAACACATAGATTGCCACTACAAACACCATGAACAATACCAGAACCCGTATTATCATGTTCCGTACTGTCTTAAGTAGATTTCCCATAAAAGCATTCTCCTGTGAAAATTATCAAACATGATCATCACTTCATAATCCGTATCAGACGTACCAGGACGTAATCCCGGATCCCGTGTCCCGATTCTAAGACCGTCTCCCCGGTTCAGCTCCTGTACCGTTTCATGCAGTTATCAGTATACTATCTCATAAGAAAAAAAGCCACAGCTTTTTTTCTTATGAAAAAGACTCAAAGCATCTCTCCCATGCAGGATCTGTGCCTGGTCCTCCGGCGGTGCATCTCCTGCAGCAGCATCACCCGGATCAGATCCTCATCCTCTTTCTGTTCTTTTTGTGCCGCTTTTTCAATCCGTTTCTGGATCATGTAGATCGTCGTATCATCCGGGTACTCATCAAACATCGCGCTCCCCTCATATTCCATCTGATCGCATTCCTCCTCGATCAGCGAGAGCAATTCCTTCGCGGCGGCCGGGTACATCCCCTGAAGCATGCGGAAATCCTTTTCTATCTGCATCTCGTCACTCGGCACCGAAAAATCAATCGGGCGGATGGCTGATATTCCACATCGGCACCGGGCATCTGCCTTCGCGCGAAGAGATTCCCGCACATCCGAGGCATCCGGCTTCTCGCGAAAGGATTCCCGGATATCCGGGGCGTCCGGCTTCACATGGAGGGATTTCCGCACATCCGGGGCATCCGGCTTCACACGGGAATTCTCCCGTTTATTCAACACATTTGACCTGCTCATCAGAGCATCCGGCTCATCTCTCCCGTCTGCCTCAGAAACCACCGTCTGCTCCATTTCCGCGTATTTCTCGTCTGCCCGTCTCCTGCTAAAATAGCCCATACGCTCACCTTCATTTTTCTTCCATCAATTCATTTTATGCAGTTTGGGGGAGAAAGTGCAAGGTCGGGTTGTGAACAGTAAGGTAATATTCTTTTTCCCCTGTACAATTCCGGAAAAACACGCTATACTCTCCTGGAAGAATCAATTTTGAAACGCCATAGCCGGAAAGGACGAAGAAAGAATGGCCAGATCAAAAGAAATCAAAACCAACGCCATGCGGATTCTTGACCGCATGAAAATACCTTATACATTTCAGACTTACGAGTGTGATGAATTTATTGATGGGCAGCATGTGGCAGACCTGCTCGGCCTGCCGCATGAAATTGTATTTAAGACGCTCGTGACCGAGGATGGCTCGCACAATTTCTTCGTATTTGCCATCCCGATCGATGCGGAGCTGGATCTGAAAAAAGCGGCAAAGGCAGCCGGATGTAAATCCCTGTCAATGATTCATGTAAAGGACATCCAAAACGTGACCGGCTACATCCGGGGCGGCTGCACTGCGATCGGCATGAAAAAGAATTATCCGGCCTTTATGGATGAATCCGCGCTCCAATATGAGAAAATCGCCGTCAGCGGCGGCAAAATCGGACTGCAGCTCACACTTTCGCCGCACGACTACGAGAAGGCATGCAAAGCCGCCTTCTGCGATCTGGTAAGGACAGCCACCCTACGCTAATCCGTATTGCTTTTTTAATTCAAGCAATTCTGCTTCCGCTTTATCCGCACGGATCCGTTCGCGTTCCGTGTTTTTTTGCTCTTCTTTACGTCCTTCTTCACGTCCTTCTTCACGTCCTTCTTCGCGCCCTTCCTCAACCAATAATTTTCCTAAATACGTCATTCTGACCCCTCCTTTGATATGCAGTAGCTCAGCATTGCTCAAAAATTTTGTTGCCATTGCGTAGATTGCAGCTTCGATTTTCTCTATATCCTTCCTTGAAACCTGATCCGCTTCCGCAGTAATCTCAAATGCAGTCTGGATCCACTCCGCCTGAGTGCTTTCGCCCCCAAAAGTCGGAAGCAAGGGGAGCACAACCAGATCCTCGCGTGTCAATGGCTCTCCCCTGCAGATCTTTTCTTTCAGCTTTGTCAGAAAGGTATCGGCATTATGCTGGCTCATGATAATCGGATAAATCCAGTAAGTATTGATCCCCTCTGTTAACTGCGTCATAGGGTGCCTGATCTTTCCTGAAAACAATACATAGGTTATCACAGGCTTCTGGTGCTTTTCGCTAAGATTTGCTTCGTAAGCTCTGAATCGGCGAAGATCCCTCGTACCCCCATTTGTTGACTGAAATTCAAAATGCGAGATGCTCCCGTCCTCCATCAGGAGATTGAAGTCCTGGTAGCCTTTTCTGAGCTCAATTCTCGTCTCTTCTGTGGAGATGAACGTCGAAGCTTTCTGCAAAATGCCGAAAAAAGGAAGCATTTCTTCGGAAAAAAATTCCATCATGACTTTCATCACAGCATCTTCCGTTTGGTTTACCACATCATCATTCGAGTTTGCAGCATCTTCTATCCGATTTATTGAATCAAAATTTGCCTCGGATGCATCTTCCGGCAATGCTGCATCTGTTGAGTTCACAAAACCGAATGGTTCACCGGTTTCATCATTTAAATCTGCTCTTTCTGTCATATATTGTACCTCTTTTTTGATATAATTTCCACCGGTTTCTGAATCTTTTTGCTGCATTGTTCTTAACCTTTTAGCATTTTATGAAAACATATTGCTGTATACCAATAATATTTTAATATATATTAATAATATTGTCAACATGATGATTACATCAAATTAAGGTTTTCATAAAAATTCATCAATTCTTTTAGTAAAAAAACGGTTGCTATCCTCACAAAATTGTGCTATCTTAGAGCCGCATGAGGGAGTAGTTGGCACCCTTTCGATTTTTTGGTGTTGCAAGTCAACATACTGATTCCTGTTTCGACCAACCACAGTACAGAGCGCGCTCCGGCAGCTGCAAAGTTTTATCTGCGGCAGCAGTGCCGGGATCTGTACAGATGGTCACCTTCAGGATCTGGCTTGTATGAAATAACGAGACTCATGTATGGTGTTTTTAGCTGCCATACATGAGTTTTTTGCAGGCAGCTGAATGTTTGGCTGTCTGTTTTTTATGATGTGCAGGGTTGCGTAAGGAATTTTTCCGGCTGACACCCACGTCATAAGGAATCCCCCGACTTCGTCGGCAATCCTTATGGCATTGGACGCAGCCCGCGCGGCGTGTGTTCCGATTTGCGAGGCAAATCGAGAACTCCGGATATGGCGAGGGGACTCCCGCTGTCCGATTGTACAGAACCAGCCGCATGCGAAGGAGGCGTATTATGCTACTGTTTTTTCAGATTCTCATCACCATGTTTATCGCCGAGATGGGCGATAAGACACAGCTTCTGATGATCGCCATGAACTCCCGGTACAAGCTCCGGGACATCCTCATCGGCTCTGCAGCTTCCATTCTGGTGCTAAACGCGATCGCGGTGGGGCTTGGAGCACTGCTTTCCCAGTTTATCCCCACATGGCTGATCAAGATCATCGCTGCCTGTGCCTTTTTCTATTTTGCGTGGACGACGCTGCGCAAGGTGGAAGAAGGAGAAGAAAAAGAAACCATCAGGGATTCGAAGTTTCCGATCCTGACGGTATTCGGTACATTTTTTATTGCGGAGCTGGGTGACAAGACACAGCTGACTGCCATCACATTCGCCGCCAATGAGGGCAGCGAGAGCGCAATCCTGGTCTGGCTGGCCTGCTCCATGGGCCTGTTCGCCGCAGACCTGATCGGCATGATGGTCGGCCATCTGATCGAAAGCAAAATGCCGGCCGGCTTCCTGGATAAACTTGCGTTCGTGATTTTTGCGTTTTTTGGCGTCACCACGATGAGAGATGGAGTCTGTCTTCTGACGGCCGGGTGGATTCCCTGGGCTGTCACCGGCGGTGCGGCCGCAGTGTTTGCCATCCTCTGTGTCTGTACCTGGCGAAAGCATCAGAATATCCGGCAAAAATAATTTGTGTCAATGCAGATGGCCAGGCAGCCAGGCCCGGCTCCCTTTCGGGATAATGCGGACATCGGGGTATCAGACTCACCCGGGAATTATCTTTTCAGGGAAAGCATGCTTCGCCCGCGCTCACTCATGAATCCAGTCCAGATATTTCCGGATGGTCTGCTCATATCCGTTTTCGGACGGCTCGTAAAATTTCTGGTCTTTGACCGCGTCCGGCAGATACTGCTGTCTGGAAAAATGCTTCGGAAAATCGTGCGCGTATTCGTATCCAGTCCCATGCCCGAGCTTTGCCGCCCCTTTGTAGTGGGCATCCTGCAGATGGGGCGGCACAGCGGCGGGTGCGCTCTGTACCGCGTTCATCGCGCTGAAGATCGCGTTCGTCGCGGAGTTGCTCTTGGGCGCGCAGGCGACATAAAGAGCGGCCTGTGAAAGAATCAGCTGTGCCTCCGGCATCCCGACCCGCTCTACGGCCGCAGCCGCCGCGACCGCGACCTGCAGCGCCTGCGGATCCGCATTGCCGACATCCTCGGAGGCACAGATCATGATCCGGCGCGCAATAAAGGTCACACTCTCGCCCGCGTACAGCATCCGTGCCAGATAGTACACCGCCGCATCCGGGTCAGAGCCGCGCATGCTTTTAATGAAGGCAGAGATCACATCGTAATGGCTGTCCCCATCCTTGTCATAACGGATGACTCGCTTCTGGATGCACTCCGAAGCCACGTCCAACGTGATATGAATCTTTCCGTCCGCGCCTGGCGCTGTCGTCAGCACACCCAGCTCCACCGCATTGAGCGCCCGTCTGGCGTCGCCGTCCGCCATGTCCGCGAGAAATTCCTCCGCGTCTTCCTCGATTTCCGCATTATAGGCTCCCATGCCGCGCTCTTTATCATAAACCGCCCGGCGGATCATCGTCCGGATGTCCTCCCTGCCAAGCGGCTTCAGCTCAAAAATCACCGACCGGGAGAGCAGCGCGCCGTTGACCTCGAAATAAGGATTCTCCGTCGTCGCCCCGATCAGGATCAGCGTCCCGTCCTCCACAAACGGCAGCAGATAATCCTGCTGGCTCTTATTAAAACGGTGAATCTCATCCACGAACAGAATGGTCCGCTTCCCATACATGCCCAGATGCTCCTTCGCCGCTTTCACGACCTCTTCCATATCCTTCTTCCCGGCAACGGTCGCGTTAATCTGTGTAAATTCCGCCCGCGTCGTATTCGCGATCACCTTCGCGATCGTAGTCTTCCCCGTCCCCGGAGGGCCGTAAAAAATCAGGGAGCTCAGCTTGTCCGCCTGAATCGCGCGGTACAGCATCTTATCTTTCCCGATGATATGCTCCTGCCCGACCACCTCGTCCAACGTCCGCGGGCGGATCCGCGAAGCCAGCGGAGCCTCCTCCTGCATCGTCTTTTGTCTTGCATATTCGAATAAATCCATTGATTTTCACTCCAAAATCAGCTCATCCACGGTCACAAACTCATATCCCTGCTCCTGCAGCGCATCCACAACCAGCAGGGCCGCCTCCACAGATGATTCATAGCAGTCGTGCAATAAAATGATGTCGTCCGGCTCCACTGCTTCGAGCACGCGCCGCACGACATCACTCGTATTTTTCGTCGTCCAGTCCAGAGGATCGACGTCCCACAGAACCGGAAACATTTCAAAGGAACACTCCAGATCCTGGCACCAGGAGCCGAACGGCGGGCGAACGTATTCGGTGTCCTTCCCTGTAATCGTCTTCACCAGCGCACTGGTCTTTTCCACCTGCTCACAGGCTTCGTTCACACTCAGCTCGCTGATTTTCACATGGTCGTATGTGTGGTTTCCGATCAGATGGCCTTCCTGATCCATCCGGGCGATGATATCCTCATTCCCGGGTATATTCTTTCCAATCACAAAAAATGTAGCCTGTACGCTGCGCTCTGCCAGGCCGTCAAGCAGCCTGACGGTCCAGACCGGGTGCGGACCATCGTCAAAGGTCAGAGCTACCCGCCGGACGTCGTCCGGATCCTGGTCTTCCTCTGAAGCAGAATTTTCGTCCGGATCCCGCTCTCCATCTGAGGCAGCATTTTCGTCCGGATCCTGCTCTCTATCTGAGGCAGCATTTTCGTCCAGATCCACGGCAGATCCGGCACTGACTGCCTGCAGCAGGCCTCTTTGGGCGGACTCTCCCTGCGGCAGATCCCTGTAAATGGTAATCAGCAAAACTACAGCCGCCGCACAGGAAAAGCCTGCCGTAAGAAACCGCCCTGCTCTATTTCCGCCACGCGCCGTAAAACGCTGTCCTGTTTTGTTTTCGTCACGCACCACAAAATGCTGTCCTGTTTTATTTCCACCACGCACCGCAAAATGCTGCCCCGTTCTATTTCTGTCACGCACCGCAAAATGCCTCCCCACTTTCCCCCTCATATCACTATATGAAGGTTTCATGCGGAAAATACGGCCGCCGACCGGCAATATCTGACTACGGCAAGGCTTTTAGAACCTGCGATTCGCGTATCAGGCGGTGCAGGATGCGTGAGCGATTGGCCGACAGGCCCTGAGCATGCCGGCTAATCAGGCCTCGTGAGGCTTTAATATTTACTTTTTCAGCAGTACCTTCCGGAAATTCTTTTTTCCTCTCTTTACGACTAGTCCGTCCGCAAACTTTTCTCCGGGCACGACCGCCTTCACATCCGTCACCTTTTCGCCGTCCACGGTCACGCCGCCCTGCTCGATGGCGCGGCGTCCCTCGGAGCGGGTCGGAACCAGGCCGGTTTTGTGAAGAAGCGTGATCAGCTCCATGCACCCGTTTTCATCCAGATCCGCCTCAGAGATCTCGGCAGTCGGCATCTGGTCGGTATTTCCTCCGCCCGAAAACAGTGCGCGGGCGCCTTCCTCAGCCTTCTTTGCTTCCTCCTCGCCGTGTACCAGGCTCGTCAGCTCGTATGCCAGGATCTCCTTCGCCCGGTTGAGCTGGCTGCCCTCCCATTTGTCCATCTCATCAATCTGCTCCAGCGGGAGGAATGTCAGCATCCGCAGGCATTTGAGCACGTCAGCATCCGCCACGTTTCTCCAGTACTGGTAAAAGTCAAACGGAGAGGTCTTATTCGGATCCAGCCACACCGCGCCGCTCTGGGTCTTGCCCATCTTTTTTCCCTCAGAATTCAAAAGCAGCGTGATGGTCATCGCGTATGCGTCCTCGCCCAACTTGCGGCGGATCAGCTCCGTGCCGCCGAGCATGTTGCTCCACTGGTCGTCCCCGCCAAACTGCATGTTGCAGCCGTATTTCTGGAACAGCATGTAAAAATCATAGCTCTGCATGATCATGTAGTTAAACTCCAGGAAGCTCAATCCGCGCTCCATCCGCTGCTTGTAGCATTCCGCCGCGAGCATGCGGTTCACGGAAAAATGCGCGCCGACCTCGCGCAGCAGCTCCACATAATTCAGCTTCATCAGCCAGTCCGCGTTGTTGACCATCAGCGCCCTGCCATTGGAAAAATCAATAAAGCGGCTCATCTGATTCTTAAAACAGTCTCCGTTGTGTGCAATCGTCTCCGGTGTCATCATCAGGCGCATATCTGTGCGGCCGGACGGGTCTCCGATCATGGCCGTCCCGCCGCCAATCAGCGCGATCGGCTTATTACCCGCCATCTGCAGCCGCTTCATCAGGCACAGCGCCATGAAATGCCCAACATGAAGGCTGTCCGCAGTCGGGTCGAACCCGATGTAAAACGTCGCCTTTCCATTGTTCACCAGATCGCGGATCTTTTCCTCATCCGTCACCTGCGCGATCAGGCCTCTTGCCACCAGTTCCTCATAAATCTGCATTTGTTTCATCCTCCTCTTTCCCGGTCTTCTTCGACCGCATGATCTGAACATTCCCGTGAAACCGCCTTTTAAAAGGATCACACCGTACTGCTGCAGACAGGAATCCGCTGTTTTACCTTTTATGCCGACACAGTACGGGCTCCTCCACTCTGTCAGTCTTGCGGTGTTCTTTTCTGACAGAGGCGGGAAATGTAAGTATAATGAAAAACTCCCGTCCCTATCACAAGTATAAGGACGAGAGCAGTAAGTCCCGTGTTACCACCTTATTTCACAGACAGCTCACACTGCCTGCCTCACCGGGTACTAAAATATCATGCCGAAAACAGCACAGCCTTATCCCATACCCTGACACCGGATAACGGATGTCACCCCGCCGCAGCCTACTGAAAATCTCATGTCCTTCCAAACCTGACAAACAGGTACAGCCTCTGCCGCGTCATAACATCTGATACTGCACTGCCATGGATTTCGTTTGGTGCGAAGCTCCGGGATGTATTCAAAAACAGCTTCCACGCGCACCTCTCATCATCGGGCAAATGCCAGCTCACAAAGTCAGTGCAAGATTCAGGCCGTCCTGTCTCAAATCCCTGCTCTTAACCCTGTTTTTGTCTCTGCGTGATTCTCTTTCGCCCTGCCGGTAACTTTCTGTGCTTTCCGCTGCTCTCTACTTGTTCCCTTCTATGCTTTGTGGGTCAGTATAGCCTTTCCGGGCCGATTTGTCAACCAGTTCTGCGATTTTGTACATCCTGGGACCACCAGTTCTGCGATTTTCTACATCCTGGGCTATGCCCAGCGAGTACCGTAAGAAATACTCTTACAGGCATGAAGGAAGTATAAATCACTGTTCCTTTTCTGCTTCAATCAGCACTTCTTTTCCCCGAAAAGCGAATCCGTATTTTCGAACTCTGCGGATTCCTCTTGCTTCCAGATCGGTCTCATATTTCATATCCCGGATCTGGTCAAGAGCCCGCCTGGTCGTATCGTCCAGAGTCTTCTCTTTTTTGGGGTCAAACGCTTTGAACTCGATAATAATACCATCCGCAAAGCTTTTCATGTATTTTTTAACGTTCTGTCTAATTCTTTTAATTTACTTATTATTTTTATATCTTTTTCATTCGCCAGATTCTGCAACCAAATTTTGTCTTGTAAGCGATATGGTTCTTTTAAAAAACGTTTAACAAATTTCTTCGTGTGGCTGTAAAACGACCAGTTCATCTCAGAGGGAGTATTAATTGTATTAAAATCTTCTATCGTTTGAGCTGCATTCACACTGCCAAGCAGATACCGGAGTATCAGCACATCTGAAAACGAAAAAGGCATAACATCATCGTCAAATTGCAATAGCGACATATATGGCCCACCCTGTTTAATATCATCCGTTATTATTGAGTAAGTGCCCAATGTCTGCATCAACCTTTTCCAAAACTTCTTTGCCATGATTTTTAAGCTCTATATTTCTTATCTGCTCATATATAAAAACGCCATCTTCAAAGAGTTCAAAAAGAATATGCTGCAAATTTGCTCGATAAAAATGAATGATTGCATTCGTATCCAAAGAGGCTCTGGCTTTCAATCTTCCAAACCTCCTATCATATCACTTAAGTCATCATCTTCTCCCACTTCATGAACTACCAGCCGGTCGCTGATATCTTCTATATTTAAATGATAACATTTTAATGCTTTTTCCAGTGTTTCTAATGGAATTGCACTATGGTTGTAATTATAAATAACATAGTTAA
>JAJQBS010000115.1:15969-78587 GCA_021203145.1 Lachnospiraceae bacterium
AGTTAATATATTCATAAGGTATATCTGTCACATTCCCCGGCATATTTAGCTTCGCATTACCGCCGACACTTTGAAGTAATTTCCCTACACGATGCTCATTTTTTTCATTGTCAAGTCTTTGATGTTCATTAGCGTCTATTTTTCCAAGATTTTCCAGACGATTCAAAGCCATATCAAAGCTGACATTGAATTCTGACATCATTCTTGCAATGTCCATCGCTGACAGGCTTCTATCAGAAAGATCGGTGAGTCTTGTATCAAAGAATCTATCCACTTCATCCGAAGGCATCAATAAACAGGCCGCGAAATAATTTGCCTCCTGTTCTGTCGCATCAGTGCTTCTGCCTGAGATCGTGATGGCATCATCAATATAAGGAGGCTCACCACACATGTGTAAAAGGACATGGCCTATCTCGTGAGCTAATGTAAATATTTCTCTTGAAAAGCGGCAGGATGAATTCGTAAATATCACAGTATCTCCATCCTTAATCATGGCAAAGCCCAGATCTGCGGTCTCTCCTAATGGGTAACGAATCAACTTATATCCCATACGCTCACAGTCTTTAAACAAATCCATGATGCCAAAACGGCTGATTTTACATTTTTCTCTGAAACCATCCGCTTCAATTCGAATTTCTCTTTTTCTATTTTCCTGCACGTAGTCCTCCTCTTTACTGCTCTATATCACTATCCAGTAATTTCAAATACAGATGTTTGTTTGCATAAAACAAGTCCAGCATATCAAATATTTGTTTTGAAGAAGCGTTTTCTTCTCCCACTCTGTATGCGACAACCGGAGTCTCATCCACAACTTTTGTAATATCATTGACGGTAATATCCAAAATCTTTGCAATTTTGGTCAGGATATCCAAAGTAATGTTATTGGTTCCATTTTCAATACGAGCATACTTTTGTCTGCTTACTCCAATCGCTTCCGCAAGCTGCTCCTGCGTAAGATTCCTTGCATTTCTCATAGCCCTGATGCGAGTTCCCAGCTTTTCGTTCATGAGCATCCCTCCATTCCTGCCTATACTCTACCACATTATTCTGAAATGTCGATCAGGGAATGTTTTATTTTTATAACATTTTATGATTTACTACAAAATGAGCGGCTGAAACAGCCGCTCATCTTCAATTTCCCCTTTATTTCCCCTTTCTTTATTTTTCTCTTCACTGCTCGTCTTTGTAAAGGAGCTGCCTTTTTATCCTTCTATCTCCAGCTCTCCCGTGAGTCCATCCTCGGTGCTCACTTTCACCTGAACAGCCTCCCCGGTGCCGGTCTTTCGAAGGATCAGAAGCGCCGTCGCACCCCAGGTGTCGGCGACTCCGTCGAGATAGTTGTAATCCGGCTTCGGATTACCGCTTCCGAATCCGGCCAAGACGGCTCCGCCGGAAACCTCTGCCTTCAGCCTGCTCTCAGCTCCGGTCGCCAGAGTGCCCGCGGCGTCGAGCAGCTGCACGTCAATGAACAGAAGCTCTTCCTTAGATTCGTCCATAGCGCAGCGTGGGGAATCCGCCACCAGGGTTTTCTCACAGGTAAGAGCCACCTGTGTCGGTGCCGCTGCGGTGTGAAGCTCAGCCTGTGCTGCAGCAGAGGATTTCAGGGTATCAGTTGCGTCCTCTTTTTTGTACACCACCGCCGTCACTGTCCCCGGCTCATAGGTGGTTTCGAAAAGAGTCCGATAGCCTGCGGCCTCTCCGCTCGGCTTCCTGCCGACGGATTTGCCGTTTACAAATAATTCCACTTCATCGCCGGGTGCGTAGGCCTCGATGATCACCGGCTTGCCCTCGCAGCCCTCCCAGGTCCAGGATGGGGTCGCGTCGCTGATGACCCAGGGAGTCTTGATCAGCGGCTCGCCGTAATGGCGCGGGTTCTGCACGGCGATGTACGGCTCTTTTCGGAGGCCGAAAACGCATTCTCTGTAATACGACGCCGGTCTTCTTCTGCCGGTGATATCAATATCACCGCAGTAGGCCAGCTGTGCCGGGAATTCTGCGCCGAATCCGCCTTCGCCCCAGTGATAAGCAGGGATACCGACGCCTGCTTCGCCGATATAATCCCAGCCGGTCCAGGTGAAGTCGCCGATGACGTGGGAAGCGTTTTTGATGATGCCCCAGTTTCTCGCGATGTCGGGCGGATAGGTCTCGCTGCCTACGATGACACGGTTCGGATAGTCCTTTGCGTCCCGCTCGTAGCGCGCGGTCATATAATTGTATCCGGCGACATCCAGATAAGCGCAGGCTTTTTCGAGCTTGTCGGAAATCGCGCGGTGGACGACGATGTCATTCATGCGGGTATCCATCATCGTCATAAAGTCGTTGACATTGCCGCCGGCAGCAGGTGCGTCCTCTCCATCAGCCGCATCTGCTGCCGCAGAGTCCTTCGCCAGATCTGCCATGATCTCGCCGATCCGGTCTCCGGCCGCGAAGACGCCGTTGATTCCGGCGGTGGTATAGCGGGTGCCATCCAGCTCTTTGAACTTTTTGTTCATCTCGTAGCAGATTTTCGCGCCAGCATCGCTGCCGATCTCCGGAATCTCGTTGCCGATCGAATACAGCACAACGCAAGGGTGATTGTAGTCGCGGCGCACCATCGCCGTCACATCCTTCTCCCACCACTCCTGGAAATAAAGCGCATAGTCCAGATCGGATTTGGCACGGTTCCACATATCGGAAAACTCATCCATCACATAGATACCCACCTCATCGCAGGCCTTCAGCATGGCCGGAGCCATCGGCTGATGGGAGGAACGTACCGCGTTAAATCCGGCTTCCTTCAGGATTTTCGCCTGGCGCAGATGGAATTCTTCAAAGGTTGCGGCACCGAGCAGTCCGGAGTCGTGGTGTACACAGGCTCCGCGCAGCTTCACGCTCCTGCCGTTTACCCGAAGGCCGTGCTTCGCGTCCAGCTGCAGGGTGCGGATGCCGAAGGTTCCAGACTCGGAATCGACCACTTTATCCCCTGCTTTTAAGGCAATCTCGTACGTATAAAGCGCCGGATTCTCATCCGACCAGAGCTGTGGATTGGCCACCGCAATTCTCTGAGAGAGTGTCCGCTCTTCCTGTCCGAACAGCATGACAGCGGCATGCTCTCTGGCAACCTCCACTCCCGCTCCGCCGCGGATCACCGTCTCCAGCGTCAGATCTGCCGGCGCGGGACGCAGATTTTTCAGCTCGGAAGTAACCTTGATCACCGCGCAGCTGTCATCCGCAGATTCCGTCGTCACACGGACTCCCTCCGGCACCAGATAGGTCTGCTCCGACTCCAGCAGATATACGTCCCGGTAAATTCCGCTGCCGGAATACCAGCGGCTGTTTGTCATGCCGCTGTTGCGCACCTGCACACGGATCTCATTATCCTCACCATATTTGATCAGATCATTCAGCGGTACATAAAAGGTCGAATAGCCGAACATATTCTTTCCCGCCAGCTGGCTGTTTACATAAACCATCGCGTTCATATAGACGCCTTCAAATTTCAACATCAGAAGCTTCTCTTTCGCGCTCTCCGGTACGTGCAGGTTTTTCACGTAGCAGTAGATCCCGCCGTCCCGGAATCCGGTGTTTCCCATATTCGGGCTCTCTGCATAGGCGCGGCGCTCCAGCATCGCGTCATGCGGAAGTGTGACCTTTTGTGCGGTTTCCGGTACATTCCAGACCAGCGCGAACGAGTCCTTGTCCTCCCAGAACATCCAGTTTTCGTTCCATTTTGTTGCTTTCATATGTTCCCCCCTTTAGCTATTTATGAAATCCTGCTGCGTCCCGTTTCGCCCGGCTTCAGGAGCTGTCCCACGTGGTGAATGACCACCGGCAGCACTTCCTCGTTCTCCACGTCCGCGCCAACCCGGATCTCCTCGTTCGAGAGTGTGACCTGATAGCTCTGTCCATGCCAGACGCAATGGAAGCTCACTTCCTCCCACCAGGGGATGAAATGCGAGTCAAATTCCACATGCTTCCAACGGTCAGATCAAACGGTTCTCCGTCAATCGTCAGCTCGATCGCTATCATATCCGCCGCGTTTGGCAGCTCTGTCACTTCGTTTTCATCAAATTTGTTAAAGGTTCCCGCTACAAAGACCCCTCTGGTTTCCCGCAGATAGCGCTCCTCTGTCGCGCTGCGGATGCCGATATAGCCATTGCCGAGGCCATTGATTCCCACGCGCCAATTCCATGCATTGGGACTCACTCACCCGCGCCGTATACCTTCATCAGTTCTTCTTTGAGGATGAAAATGCTGCCCTTCCCATACCGTACCCGGCACAATAATGGTGCCCTCGGATCCATATCTACAAACGGGTGATTCAGCTTATCCTCAATTACAGCGGTTCCCGCAAAGACCGCGTTCACCAGGCCGATGTAGTCATCCAGATAGCTCTTCGCAATCGGATATCCGTTGTGGTTGGGCAACAGCCAGTCGTACTCATCGCTCAGACCTTTAAGCCGCTGCGCATTCTCGCGGAGATTCGTCAGACGCTCCCGCACCTCGTAGGGTGCGTCCGGATTCATGGAATTGTCATACATCATCACCTGTGCAGCCTCAAAGTCGTCGCCGCAGAACAGCAGGTGTTCCTTGCGGTCCAGGAAAAACAGGGTGCTGTTGCAATGCGCCGGCTTCGCCTCCAGTACTTCAATCGTGCGATCGCCCAGCTCGATCTCATCCCCGTCTTTTAACAAAATCTTTTTATAGTCCGGATGCGGAAGTGCTTCGATTGGGAACGGTCCCGAGCCCGGCGTGGTGACGGACGGCTCATCCACCTTGTAATTCCAGTGCATCATGACTTCCTCAAACTCGCCATTTCCGGCCGCGTGATCGGGATGAAAATGGGTATTCACCACCAGGAGCGGTTTATCCGTCAGCTTCTCCACAAACGCGCGCAGGTTACCCACCGCATAGCCGGTGTCGATCAGCAGGGCTTTGTCCTCGCCCTCCAGCAGGTACATATTTTCCGACCCATTCATAAAATTCAGAAACCAGGTGCCTTCCTTCGCTTCCCAGGCTACATAATTTCCGAAAATCATCTCCAGAGGCATTTCGTCCATTTCCTTACTCTCCTTATCCGCCGACTGCTCAGACATCCGCCAGCCCCGCCATTGTACGGTCCGATCCGTGTCCTCGCAGCCGTTGTTTTCTTTGAATATACGCTTGTTCACAGTCAGCGCAGGCTCTCACAGCATCTATTCAGAACCTCGCGCCCCAGATCCCGCAGAACGGATCTACCGGGTTGACGCCCTTGAATTCTGACCGGCCCATGATCTTTTCTACGACCTCGTCGATTACTTCCTCATTCGGCGTGTAAGCGTTGATAAAGGTCTTCACCATCGGCGCGTCCACCAGATGATACGGGTTCGCGATAGAAATAAACATCGCAGGTACGTCATTCAAAAACCACGGTGCGTCCGCAGCCATCAGATGTACCCAGTCAATCCGGCGCACGGACTGGTTGCTGGCCGTATCAATGCAGGCCACATAGACTGCCAGGTCAAATTTGCTCTTGATATCCTCGACGCCGCCTTCAAACATTTCATAGAAGTCCAGGTTGCTGTAATCAAAAAGGGATACCTCAAAGCCTTCCTTTTCCAGCTTCGCCTTGATGCTGCCGGAAGCGCCCTCGCCGTCCTTAAATCCGCCGCCCACGCGATCCTCCAGCAGGTACAGACGGATTTTCTTATATTTCTCCGGAGAGATCGGCAGCAGGGACTGCGTATCCTTCACCAGAGTCACGGCCTCGTCGGCGCATTCTCTGGTCTGCTGTTTGTGCTCTTCGCATCCTACGACCGAGAGTGCTTCCTCGCCCGGCACCAGAGTCCCGGCCGCTTTCTTTGCAGGAAGTCCCATCGCCGCCTTCATCGCCAGTGTCCTGGTCACAGCCTCATCTACGCGCTCCCAGGTCAGGCGGCCATCCGCCAGCGCGTCACGGACAAACTGATAATCCTCACGGATGTCCTTGTTAAACAGGATCATGTCGCAGCCGGAAGCAATCGCTGTCGGTACAGCCTCACGTCTCGCCATCGGGGTGTTAAAGCCGATCATCGGCGTCGCGTCTGTCACAATCATTCCATTATAGCCCAGCTTTCCTCTCAGCAGCCCCTGCAGGATCTCTTTGGAAAGAGTCGCCGGAAGAATCTGCTCATCGGTCAGATCCGGATTGAAGAAGCGGCTGTATGCCGGCTGTAAAATATGGCCGACCATGATGGAAAGCGTCCCCGCGTCCACAACCGACTGCCAGATCTTGCCATAGGTCTCGTCCCATTTCTCCACGGACAGGCTGTTGACAGACGCCACCAGATGCTGGTCTCTCTCATCCACGCCGTCGCCCGGGAAATGCTTCACGGCTGCCGCTACGCCGTTGTCTCTTAAGCCTCTCAGCTGTTCCTTCACAAAGGAAATAATCCGCTCCTGGTTGGTTCCGAAGGTACGCACATTGGTGATCGGATTGCGGTAATTCAGGTCCAGGTCACAGATCGGGGAAAATGCCCAGTTGCATCCTACCGCCTGCGCTTCTTTACCCGCGATCGCCCCCAGGCGATACGCGTTGACCGGGTTGTCCGTAGCTGCCACGCCCATCGGACGCGAGAAATAGGTGCCGTCCGCGCAGATGCCGTTGCCGCCGGACTCCAGGTTCGCGCCAAACAACAGCGGGATTCTGGATGTATTCTGGATCAGCGCGTGCGTCTTCTGCACCTCCGCCGCCGGCATCGGGCGATACAGCATGGCGCCCGGCTTGAATTCCTCCACAAATCCCTTCAGGAATTCCGGATCCGTATTTCCTCCGATCGGGCAGAACAGCTGGCCGATCTTTTCCTCCTCTGTCATGGAAGCGAGGGTCTCCTCAACCCACTTTACACCTTCCTCATCCAGGAAAAATGGGTTTGCCTTTAAATTAATCATTGTTTTTTCCTCCTGCGTCTAAAGTTTATATGATAAATCTTAATGGTTCCTTTTTTGCTGACCTTCTCTGACTACAGCATTTCTGTCAAAGACGGCATGTCTTGTCATAACAACGCAGCTATTAAGCCGGTACCACGACCAGCTCCGTGATTTCCTTAATCGCCGTCTCCAGCGCTGCCGGTTCAAACGGCAGGAAGCCCATATGGGAGAGTGCTTCGAGTGAGTTTGCCGCCATCTCCGGGTTGCCGGACATCGCGATGCCCGCCAGGGCCGGTGTGTATTTCCCTAAAATGCCGATCGCATTCGGATCCTGGGCGAGTCTGCCAAGGGTCGTCTGGCGTGTGTACGGTTTCCGATAATCTACCGTCGGCTGATAGAGGAAATCATAAGCGCCTGCTGTGAGAACCATCTTCCCGTCCGCATTTACGCTGATGCCAGCTCCATTTGCAGCTGTGCAGGTTCCGGCCGCAGCTGCATTGCCTGTCTCAAAGTTTGCTGCAGAATCCACGCCCTGGCGGGTATTAGCTCCATCTGCTGCCGATGCCGCCCCGGCATCATATCCCGGCAGCTCCACCTCCGCCTCGCAGTTGAACGGAATTTCCAGATGTACCTTCAACCTTCCGTCCGCGCAGATCTCCCAGTTGCTCACATATTTTCCGTTCACGGAGTCGTAGGTGCAGTCCACCTTCGGGATGCGGATGTCCGGATGCGGTGCAAGGATGGCGCTCTTGAAACCAGGCGTCAGCGGACGGATGCCCGCCACGTACGCATAGACAAATTCCATGACAGAGCCGTAGGAGTAGTGGTTCAGGGAATTCATGCCCGTGTCGCTGATCGTGCCGTCTTCAAATACAGAATTCCAGCGCTCCCAGATGGTCGTCGCGCCCAGGTTGACGCTGTAGAGCCAGCTCGGGAAGCCCTCTTTTAATAAGAAGTCATAGGCCAGCTCCACCATGCCCGCCTCCGCGAGTACGGTGCACAGAAGCGGCGCTCCCACAAAGCCGCCCTTGATCTGATTCAGATCCTGCTGCAGCCTTGCCCGGAACTGCGCCTTCAGTTTTTCGCGATCCTGCCCCAGTCCAAACTTCATCGCGATCACAGCGGCACTCTGGGTATTGATTGCAAGCCTTCCGCTCGGCGTAAAGAATTCATTGTAAATCGCCGCCTCGATCTTTTCCTCCAGATCGCCGTAGTGCGCCGCGTCCTCCGTCTTTCCCAGTACCTCGGCCATCTCGCGCACCATCTGTGTGGAACGGTAATAATACAGCGTAGATACGTAGGTGTCGTCCGTGCTGCCCTTGAAGCTGCTCGGCGTCGGGCCGTCCAGTGCCAGCCAGTCGCCAAAGGTATCCATAAAATCAAACAGATAGGTGCGTCCCCGCTTCGCGTCCTGGCGGTCGATGTAATCCACCCAGCCCTTCATCATCGGATAGCAGTATTCCAGTTCCTTTTTATCGCCATAATAGGTGTACATCGTATACGGAAGGAAGGTCGCGATGTCGCCCCAGACGCTGCCCGCCGTCTCCTGATGTCCCATGTTCGGAAGGAAATTCGGCATGCCGCCGCTCAAATACTCCTGCTCATCCTTCAAATCCTTGATGAACTTATGGAAAAACGCTCTCGTATCCATGTGGTAGCTCGCGGTCGGCGCGAATACCTGCGCGTCGCCCGTCCAGCCAAGACGCTCGCTTCTCTGCGGGCAGTCGGTCGGCATGTCGATAAAATTGGACTTCAGGCCCCACACGGTATTTTCATACAGACGGTTGATTTTTTCATTGCTCGTCGTGATAAAGCCCGTCCTGCGGATATCCGAATAAAGTACACGGCCGATGAAATCCTCCGCCTTCAGTTCGCCCACCCAGCCGGTCACACGGATATAGCGGAATCCAAAGAAAGTAAAGTGCGGGCGCACGGTCTCTTTCCTGCCGTCCGACACATAGATAAACCGGGACTGCGCGTCACGGTAATTGCCATTGTAGAAATTCCCCTTCTGCAGAATCTCACCGCAGTCCAGAACCACCTTCGTCCCGGCCGGAAGCTCCGCCTTAAATTCCACAAACCCGGCGAAGTTCTGACCAAAGTCGAGCACCGTCTCCCCGGCCGGCGTCTGAATCACCTCTTTAACCGGGATTGATTCCTTCACCAGCACCGGGATACTGATGCGATCCATCAGGTGGGATTTCACAAGGTTCTTCGTCCCCTCATCAGCGGTCGGATCAGTGAGCACCTCTACAGGCTTTTTCGGGTTCCCGTCCTGCTTCCTCGCACACAATGCATCAGAATTGGCAACCGCACCCTGTGGGGAGGCGCTACCCGCCTTCCACAGCTGACGGTTCAGCGTTTCTCCCAGATAGATGCCGGAATCCTCGATATCCGAGCCATAGTATTCCCAGCTGCCGTCCGTCGCGATCACCTCGTCTGTACCGTCCGCGTACTCAACATGCAGCTCCGCGATCGCTGCCATGCGGTCGCCGTAATTGTTCGCCTGAAGTGCCAGACCGAAGACCGACATGTACCAACCCTTTCCAAGCATAATCTCCAGGGTATTTTCCGCCTTCAGGCACTCCTCCACAGGGAAGGTGATGACCTGAATATTCGTCTCATAATTATTGACATAAGGCGTCAGATATTCCTCTCCCAGCTTCTCTCCATTTAAATATGCTTCAAACATGCCCACGCCGGAAATATAAAGCCGCGCACGGGCCACCTCTCCCTTAAGCGAAAAGCTCTTTGTCATAACCGGGTGGAACGTGTCTTCCTTCTGTGCGGCAATCCAGTCAGCCGTCCACGGCTCGTCCATCTTGCCCGTCTCAAAGGTCTGCGTCTCGCTCACTGCTTCATCCCCGGCGTCTCCGGTCACGCAGACACGATAATAATATATCATCCGCGGAGTCAGATCCAGCTCCAGATCTTCCAGGTACTCCCCTCCCTGCTCCACCGACGAGCCCTCTACCCTGTAAAGGATGTCATCCTCCTCAAAATCAGCGCTTGTGCTCACCTCAATGACTGCGTTTGTCTGTTTTTTGCTCACGGTATCGCAGACATTCCAGGAGCAGGTAAGCCCCTCCATGCAATACCCCAATGGATTTTCAATACCATTGATTCTGACATTTGTAATCTTCATAGCTATCCTCACTTTCCATTCAATAGCAGGCGGCAAAATTTTCACCGTTTGCCAGAAGCTTGCTACAGTAAATCTGATAGTGTCAGTTTAGTGAAGATCTGTCAAAATTTCCATGTTCTTTCTTTTACTCAATCCGACTTATTTTCACAAATTAATATTTATATCCCAAAAGACAATCCGGCATATTTTTATTGCCAACTTGTGAAAGGATGTGGTATACTTCAATAAAATTTATCGTTTCACCACTGATTTTTGTTTTCGTTATATTCTGAGGTACTTTATGAACTACTATATCACTTATGGGGATTTTCAGAAACATCTGACCGACTATTATCAGAGAACCGGCAGCCGGATGCAGTTTCTCGAAATGATTAATTATCTGTACCGCAAGGAACTTCTCTCTGAGACGCCTCTGCCAGGCGTCTCGCCGCACCAGATGCTGGATGATATGAGCATGGAGGAAATCAACCAGTTCATCGATTCTCTGGTATTTACCATCAATGCGTACGAAAACGACCCGACCTGCATGATGGAGACCGATATCATCCCGAATTCCCGCGATGTCTTTATCATCCGTCATCCGCGCCATACCCGCCTGCTGCTCCATAAGCACAATTACTTCGAAATCAATTATGTCGCCAGCGGAGAATGTACGTTTCAGTTTGAAAAGAGTGCGCGCACCCTCCGGGAGGGGGAATTCTGTATGGTCGCCCCCGGCTCTCTGCATGACCTGACGATCGACGATGACTCTACCGTGCTTTGTATTATGCTGCGGAGGAGTACGTTTAACAAGACCTTCCTGTCCCTGCTGTCCGGGAAGAATCTGTTTTCGCAGTTTTTCCGCACCTTTTTATCGGATAATAACCACACAAATTATCTGCTGTTTTTCTGTCCGACTACCAAATGGCTGCGGCTGATCGTCTTTAACGCCATGCTCGAATGCTACAAGCCGGATCCGTACAGCAACGACTGCTGCATCAGCTGGCTGAATCAGATGTTTTTTTACATGCTGCGCAACTACAGTAAGACGGTACAGTTTTATGATTACCAGTTCGGCTCCGAGTTTTCCCTGGTGCTCCAGTATATCCAGCACCATTATCAGACGCTGACCCTGTCCACCCTGGCCGACTTTTTCCATTACAGTGAGCCTTACCTCTGCACGCTCATCAAGCAGAATACCGGGCAGAATTTCACTGAGCTGATCAAAGGCCTGCGGATGTCAGAAGCGGTGGATTATCTGATAAACACAAATATGAGCATTGGAGATATCGCGGAGAAGGTGGGATACAATTCTTCTGACCATTTCTCCCGTGTGTTCCGCTCGCAATATCAGATGTCGCCGCAGAAATACCGAAAGGAGCACCGGATTCCTTCTGATGAGCACTGATGCCGTTCCGTATGGATGCGTAAAGAGGAAAATCTGCCCGTCTGCCGCTCGGACCTGCACACTCGAAATAAGCAGGGGAAAGCCCTGCTTATCAATCGCATTAAGGAAGAAAAACCTTTGTTTTACATGCAAAACCGTTCCACCGATAAATCGCCAAATTCGATTTCTTTCTCTTTCAAAAACATCACCATATAAATTGGCCGATAGGAAATCTTACCTTTATTATTTACATTTTCGTTCGTAAAGACAACTGCGTTCTCCATATGGTAAGCATCTTTACTCAAAACCTGTGTCAGAGCGGAATGCTTCTCATAGTCCTTTCCACTCTTCACCTCAAGTGGCCGGAAGAATCTGTTCATCCAGTTCAATAACATTCCCGGACAATAATGTTTTTATATTCGTTGGTATCACCATATTGTTTCACCCCAGTTCTTTCCTGGTTCTTTATGATAGTCTGCTTCTACCATGCACAGTCAGAAATAGCAAAATACACTTCTGCATCGACGTTGTCTGCTGCAAAAATAACTACAGTATCATAAATGCCATGAGTTTTCATCCGTACCTCGCAGCAAGCAGCAAGTGCGAGGTAGTGTCCTGAGTAATTACCATCCCTCACATCAGCGCACCAAAATCCGGATTATAAATCAGAGGTTCTGCCAGCTGTGTTTTTTCTAAAAACATCAGCATATAGATCGGATAATATATGATTTTGCCGTCTATACTGACATTTCCATTGTGAAAAACATAAGCCTCTTTTATTGTGTATGCTTTATTTTCCGTCAGATGATCCAGGGCAGCATGCCTCGCATAACTCTTCCCGGATTTAATCTCAATCGGTATTACCTCTCCCTCTCGTTCCACCAGGAAATCGACTTCCCCCTGTTTCTTATTGTTAAAATAATACAGGTCAAATCCATGTGCTTTCAGCTCCTGTGCGGCTATATTTTCATATACAGAGCCAAAATTGATATCCTGCTCCTGATTTAAAATCCGAATCTGAATATCCCCGGCATACATAGATGCCAGGAGTCCCACATCCACCAAAAATAATTTAAACAGATTCGTCGCTTTCGAAAGCAGCAACGGCACCTTTGGTTCGTCCGCGCAAAATACCGGAAGTGCCACACCCGCATCCTTCAGCCACAAAAAGCTGTTGCTGTATCGGGAAAATTTAAAATTCTCATTCAGATTTTTTAAGATAAATCGTTTATTTTTCGCATTCAGTTCACTGGGGATCAGGTCAAAAATTTCCTCAAGATACAGTTTATCCTCCGGATCGTACTTCGCGATATTTTTTTTATAAAGAGTAATAATCGACCTTTGTGTGCGCAAAACCTCCTGCAGATTGTGTGTTTCCAGATATCTGTCCACTACCGCCGGCATCCCTCCGACAATCAGGTACAGCCGAAACAGTTCCATCATTTTTTCATGGACCACCGGATCGACTGACTCTTTTTGAGAAAACGCGGTGCGAAGTGCGTCCATCACTCGATCGGATATTCCATTTGCCGCTGCAAATTCCTCCAGATCCAACGGATACATCTCAAGAATGTCCATGTACCCTACCGGAACCGAACGGATATCCTTCAAATCTACCCCAAGCAGGAAACCGCTTAAAACATAGCGATAACTGCCCTCTTCCACCAGAAACTTAATCGCTGTGACAATCTCTTTGCATTCCTGCACCTCATCGAGAAAAATCAAAGTTTCATGAGGGATCAAAGGCGCATCCGCGATTGCGGAAATCCGCAGAAGCAGGGATGCACTGTCCACTGCATTTTCAAAAAGAGATACAGCCTGCCGGTTTTCGATAAAATTGATTGTTACAAATGATTGAAACATCTTTTTGCCGATATTTTCTATAATGTAGGTTTTTCCCACCTGCCTTGCGCCCGTAATCAACAGGGCTTTTTTTCTTCAGATGAAAAAAATCGCGAGAGTTCTTTCTCAATTTTCCTTGCTATCATGAACCATATTCCTCCTTCCTCTTAGTATATCCCTCCTTGTCCGTTTATTCAATGATTTTTTACCTGTATTTGTCCGTTTTTTCTTCCATTTTTCTTCCTGATTCGTCCGTTTTTTCTCATGCTTTCATCCCGTTTTTTTACATGAAATATCCAGAAAATATGTAAAGCTGTTCGAAAGCTGTACTTCCCTCACGGAATTGGAAAAGCTTCATGAAAAAATGATACGGGAGTACTGCCTTCTCGTGAAAAACAAATCCCGTCTTCATAACACACCGCTGATCAAAAATGTGCTGAACTACATTGAGCTTAATCTCAATCAGCCCCTGACTCTGTCTGAGATTGCCGCACATTTCAGCGTCAGCTCGCCCTATTTATCGAAGATGTTTAAGCAAGAAGTACACGAAAATCTGGCGGATTATGTAACCACGCAAAAACTGCATGTCGCGCTGCGGTTATTAACCACTACGAACATGCAGATTCAGGAGATTGCGGCCTATATCGGGATCTATGACTGCAATTATTTTTCCAGAATTTTCCGGAAGCGGATCGGGAGTACGCCCAGTGAGTACCGTAAGAAATACGCTTACAGGCACGGGTGAAGAGAGGAAAGCATCAAAAATGCAATCGATGTCAGGCGACAGCAACACCTTTGAAATATAGGAAACAGTCTCCTGCATTTGCTCAATGGCGTAGTTGGTCAGCTTTACTCTGTATTCCATACTCATATACTCTCATTAATCTTTTTAAATGCATCGTCGAGATCAAGACCTTCTCCGGCCTTTGCCTGCGTCAATCCCTTTTCCATCATAGCATCAAATTCCGCTTTCGATAAAGAATCAGCTGTTGGCATAGCAGGAATGCTTAAGGAATAAGGAATACTGTTCGTCATAATAATCTGACGATACAGGGAATCTATCAGTACAGAAACAGGGATTCCGAGACGATCAAGAACAGCTTCTGCCTGTTGCTTGATGGACGGCTGAACACGAGCAGTTACGTTTGCCGTTTTATTTGCCATATCTATGCGCCACCTTTCCTAATAATCTGAGAATTATTATAGCATTTTGTATAGCAAATTACAACACAAAAATAAAATGTGAGTGAAGTCTGTTCACTTGCCTTTGTGCATCACTCCAATCTGAAATTCTCCATTTCCGATGCCATGCCCAGCACACAATCGGATAGGGGGAATTCTCTCACCCTATCCGCCTGCGTCGACCGCGTCCAGCGAAGCTGGAATACTTCTTATGCGCGCCAGAAACCCGTCGATTTCTCCTGTCTTGTCGAATACAGTCAGTGCCATGTAATAGGTCTTTTTGTCCTCCTCGAACAGCACCAGGGGAGGATAATCATGTGTCATGAGGTAATAATTCAGCAAAGTCCGCCCCAGGCGGCCGTTCCCGTCGGCAAACGGATGGATTTCCTCAAAACGCAGGTGAAAGTATGCGGCTATGGCCATGACATCTTTGCCTTCCTCTTCTTTCACTTCCTCCAGAAGCTCCTCCAGTCCGATCAGCCTTAGATTTACCCCGTCCTGTTTTTGCCGCAGTGTCTCTGTAAATCCTGTTTTGGAAATTTTGAATTGCGGTCCGTAACCGGCGTCTCCCGCCTGACGATCCCTAATGTACTTAAGTTCCCAATAAACTTGGCGCAAAGGCCACTTTCCATACCAACGGCTGCCGCAATTTCAGTCAGCTTTGAGTATGTAATTGTACTTGTCAGGAAAAATACCAGGACTTACACTCCCGAATACGCCTGAAATTCGCCGTCGTTTCTTTTCCTCCGATTGACTTTTCTGAAAAATACGCTTATACTTTTTTTAACAAAAAATATGTTACGACTTATTGCATTGGAGGTGGCAAAATGAATATTACAGATACACCTGTTGCGGACACATCTGCTTCAAACAACAGCACAAAAAAGGCCGCCGAAGCAGCCTATCTGTTTTTGCAGAAAAACCAGGGTCTTATGAGCAGGGAGGAACGCCACGCGCTCCAGGTGCTAATCGCCGCAGCGGACCAGCAGCCGGACTGGGCTCCTGAGACCTGGCGCTGCGACACTTACTGCCGCAAAATACGCCATGTCTCCTGTGAGGGGATGCTTTCCTCCGACGGAGAAGCCGAAAAACGCTGTCCGTATCTGGAGGAAATGCTCTACTAAAACTCATTCACAATATTTCAAACGACGCAAAGTCCAGTCTGCCCTCTGTGACAACAAAGTACAGCGCATGTGTGCCTTCTGTCGCAGTGAGCGGGGCGCTTACTGTTTTCCATCCACCCGAAGAAGGTTTTTCCAAATAGGGCGTGTCTTTTGACGTATCCGTACCGGCACTCGCGACTGCCGTGCCTTCCGGCGTGTCCAGACGCGCTTCGATGCTTCCGCTGCCGCGAAGCTCCAGAGTCATCTTATTCTCTGTGCCATCGAATGAAAAATATTTAAACCCTGCTATCGCGCCCTGCCGCAGATTATAGACGAATGGCTTCATGCCTTTATTTTCTGCCGCTGCGTTTCCCACTGCTGCTGTATTTTCTTTTGCAGCGCTTTCTTCCGCCGCTGCACTTTCTGCAGCTATCGGCTCCTCACTCACATACGGCCACTCCTCCGGTATCACGATCGCGCCGCCTTCCGGTCCCGGCTCCGCGACGTGGCCGACCTTTGTCCGGTCTGCTTCGGTGAGGTGGCAGGCGATGTAAGTCTCATAGTGCCCTTTTGCCGGGAGTGGTCCTCCGTTCAGGCCGCAGCTTGTGATTGCAATCTGCGGGATGGTTCCATCGCCCAGGATCTGCACCTCATCCGCGCACCCCTGCCGGGAAAATCCGGTGCCGTGGGTCTGCCGGTGCCAGAAAATATAGGTTTTGTCTTTGATCTGCACCAGGCCGCCGTGGTTGTTGCCGGTATAGTTGACTGCAAGCTCATTGCCGTTCAGGCCGAGGTCGCCGTTAGAGACAATCACGCCTTTATATTCGAACGGGCCTTCCGGGGTCTTCGCCATGCCGTAGCAGAGCTCATGCCCCTGCAGACTGGAGTAAACAAAATAATACCAGTCTCCAAATCTGCGGATACTGGACGCCTCAAAAAACGGATGTGCCTCATAGCCGGTTCCCTTTGCAGTGTCGCAACCGTTCGCCACACACTTCGGCTCGCTGATAATCGTGTGCATGTCGTCCGCCAGGCGGACCATCATGCTCCCCGGGATTTCCAGATGCTCCATCCCCGGGAAGCGCACGGGCGGGCAGAACCCGTAGTAGAGATAATTGCCGCTCTTCTCGGAGAGAATCGCCGGGTCGAACCAGCGCCCGATCTGCGGGATTGTCCCGTCCGCTTTTCTCACATAGTCGAGAAATTCATATTTTCCCGCCGGGGTATCGCACACGGCCACCGAAATCACATTCACAAAATCAAGCGCGTAGTACAGATAATACCTGCCGTCCGGCCCTTTTGCCACATCCGGGGCGTAGAGCAGATGCATGTCATCTCCTGAAAATGCGTGGTCATATTCCGGGATTCCATATCCTGGAGCCGTCTCCGTCCCCGCCTCAGAAGCGGAAGCCTCTTTCATCCGGTGATCCGGGACATAGGGCGCCCCATTGATCGGATCCTGCTCCTTCCGATATATCTCACCTTCATAGCGCCAGTTTCCGAGGTCATCCACCGGCGCGCTCCACCCGACATAGTCGCCTTCGCAGAAAACCGTGCCGCCGAGCCGGTCGTGGCTCCCGAAAATATACACTCTTCCGTCAAATACATGCGGTTCCCCATCCGGAACCGTCTCCCAGAAGGGGAGATAAGGGTTAAAACCGAGATGCTTCATGCTAAATTTCCTCCTGACTTATGAAACAGTTTTCGCTCTATTACGGAATAAAATTACAACTATATGATTAAAATGGCTTCCCCTCCTCAGGGGAAGCCATCCGTGCTGATTGCAGAAACTATAGTAAACAACTTTCGTCGTTTTAAATTATTCGTTCTACTCGCCCTGCTCCGCTCTCATCTTTTCCTTCATAGCCGCAATCTCCGGGAAGTATTTCTTCAGCGGGTAGAACAGCATGACAACAAGGATTACAACAGATGCCAGAGCCGGAGCAAGGAAACGGGCAATGTTGATGGAAATCGTCGCGGAAGCCGGCTGGCCAAAGATACCATAATCAGTACTGAAGCCTGCTACTGCGATGATGGCCAGAATACCAGAGTTCGTCACGGTATTGCCGCACTTCTGGGCAAAGCCCTTGACCGAGGAGACGATACCGTTCAGCTGCTTGCCCTCCTTCAGGAGGATGAAGTCAATGGTATCGTTTACCAGGACATTCACCAGAGCGTTTACCATCGCTCCGACTGCGGTCGCGACAAAGGAAAGGATACAGCAATACCAGAAGTTCATGCGTCCGGTGAAGAACAGAATCACATAGCACGCGATTGTCAGAATCTGGGAAACAATCAGTGCCTGATAACCGGTCTTGAACTTTCTCAGGAAAATCGGCATCAGCACCATCATGGAAATAAGCGCTCCAACGGAAATAAAGCCCATGTAAACGGAAATCGTAGAACCTGTCAGTGCGCCAATCGTAGCTTCATCCATGGTCTCCAGATCAACACGATGCGGTACCATGATATACTGTGCATAATATACCGAAGATGCAAACATAAATCCATAGCTGACCGCCGCCAGGCACCAGGTAAGCATTACCGGCCAGATCTCTTTGTGGCGGAATACATAAACCAACTGCTTCAGGCCTGCAGCGTTCGGATCCTTCGGCATGACATAGCGCTCCTCGGAGGTCTTGTACAGGCCCCAGAAGGAAACGATTGCCAGTACCGCATAGAGGCACATCAGATTCCGGTAGCTGCCGAAAATCTCAACCAACTGTGTGGAGAACGTAGAAGCAACGGTAAACGCCAGTGCACAGATAGCCGCGCCCTTGGATACGACCGAGTTCCTCTCCGCGTCGTCCAGCGTCATCGCCGGAAGGATCGCCATCTGCGGCATCGTATAAGCAGTAACAATCATGCCGTAGAACATGTATGTAATGCATACATAAACGCATTTCGCCATCGCGCTGCCCTGGATGAATCCCGGGTTGGAAAACAGCAGGAACATATCTACCAGAAGGAAGATCGGTGTGAAAGTGAACCAGATACGGTAACGTCCCTGCTTCGGATTGATCGAGTCGCAGATCACGCCCATGATCGGGTCATTGATCGCGTCCCACAGAGAGCAGATCAGCAGGATGATGGACAGCTGCGCCGCCGTAATCCCAATCTCATTCTGCACATACAGGGAAAAGTAAGTGGAAATAGTAGCCGCGATTGCCATCGCGCCGCCGTTGACTGATGTTGCATGGAACCAGGTAAACGCTGTGCCCAGCCCCTTCTTTTTAGTGCTTTTCGTTGGATTTTGGTCGCCCATTTTTAATCCCCCTTCATAAAATTAGTACATCCACTGCGTGAGCGGCAGCAGACCCCGCTGACATGAACCACGAATCCTGCTCAGGCGGCGGTGCCCCCTCCGGAATCGTTTTCTGCCTGGGCGGTTGCTACACTGTCAGTTTCCCGCCATGTGGCTTTTCATCATTTTCCGCAGGGTTTTTTGCCGTTCACTATGACTATGGTTATTGTACTGAATCCACCAGAATCGCACCATGTTTTTTTTTACTTCAAAAACGACATTTTTTATGCAGAGGTTCTCTACAGTCCCAGATATTCCTTCAGGTTTTCCAGCACGACACTGTAACCGTTCGCATACATAAGGAAACTGCCAGTCCCTCCAGCAGTTCTGTGCTGAAATCCCGGATATAAGATTTCAAAATGGCGACCGGCATGATAACGTATAAAAGCATCCGCCCCATGTCCGCGCTGCCCTGTTTGCTGACCAGCTTCTTTTTATATAGAAAGTATCCGATCAGCAGGTATACAAACATAATCAGGCTTTGTTTGAGCAGTAATAATACGATTTCCATAGGTACCTCATATTCCTCTGGCTTTTATTTCGCCACTGTCGATATAAGAAAATACGTAACTGTGAAGGTACTGAACAGTTACGAAAATTCCATTTTCATACGATCTCCGCAGCAAGTGCGAGAACCTGTCCTGAATCGTTACACAATTCTAATATTTAATGTCCTTTGTCTGAATCACGACAAGTTTATGTTCAACCCATAAGTCTCAGTCAAAATTTTCTTTATATCCGCCTCGTGAATCCCCTTTAATTTCAAATTCTCCAATTCCTCATCCGTTACCGTCAGCTTCGCACAGAATTCCTCCATGTCATCATGTACCTTCTCCGGCAAATGACATGGTTCCAGAATCAATTCTGATACAATTCTCAAAATATCGTTCCTGTGTTTTTTTACATCTCTGGAATCCACATGCTCTCCATTTTCCTGCTTTTTGGCCATTTCCAACCACGCTTTTGCTTTAAATGGAACTAACCATGTCGGCTTTAATATAGAAATCCCTCCAACAACATCCCTTCCCATAAGTAATGCTTCATAGTATTCATCATTTAAAAGAATTGCCGACAAACTGGATACCGAATCATCAATATGTATTGGCGTAAGCGTTTCGCCCCCCTGCAATAACCATTCTGATCTGGCAAATAATTCGATCATCAACGGAAATCCCGGTTCCGCCGGCTTTTCGAATCGATAAAACTGAGGGCTGCCATCACTTTTCGCTTTCCTCATATATTTGCCATCCTGTACAAAACGCCAGAATCTTTGTCCAAATTCCTTCGTTTGTGCTTCAACAATCAATACAATATCCAAATCTCTCGTGGCGCGAAAACTCACTTCATTCTGCTCAAAGGAAATATCGCAGGCCGCGCCGCCAATCAAAGTATACTGTCCGGAGAATTCCTCAAAATACTCGCGAAACACATCCAATCCCTTTACCATACATATTCCTCCAGCATTTCATCGATAGCCTTGCCCACGCGAGGGTCTTCCCGCTCCTCATCCATCAGCAGACACAACGTAAGCGGATCTACTGACCCACCTCCCCTATAGTTGATCACATACCCCAGTTCCTGTACCACACACCCTGGAAATTCTTCCATTGGTATTTTTTGTTTTTCTCTTATTCCCGAGTCAGCCAGCTGGGATTTCAAAATCGCATAAGTTTTATAGGAATTATCAGCGATCATAGAATACTCTCCCAGTGCAGTCATCCCACTATAAGGTAATTCAAATGAAATATCTTCTTCCAGCCTGAAGCTTTGAATCAGAGGCTGTCTCATAAACGGCTGCAGTGTTTTCCATTGCGCCTTTTTTTCTCCATTCATCGTCAACAGTCTTGTTCTGCCTTTTTTTCGAAGAAACGGTACTTCAAGGGCTTCGATTTCGTCAAAGCACCGCGTAACTGACATTTTAGAAACCTGCAGTACTTTTGCTGCCATAGTTACCGTCATATCCCGCCACTGTTCATAAAGTGCAGTTAATAACAGCTTTTGTGTAAGAAAAGAAAATCTGCCGCAAGTATTTATCTGTCTGGTGTCATTTTGCTTCAGCAGCATGCCCAAAAAAGGCATGTAGATCTGATGATCCTCCCATATAAAAGGAATGCCTTCTTCGATCATTTTCTCCCGCGGATAGGACTTCATATTTTTCATATAAAGCACACAATGTCGTCCTGCTATTTGTTCCATTTTTCGATGCTGTTTTCTTATCTCAGAAAGTCCGATTTCATCCTGCGGTTCCATCAGGACACAATGGTATCCATTTATATCCATGTCATAAAATTGATATCTCCCACGAAAGATCAGCGGCAATTTTTCCGTGTCAGTATACGGTGCAATGGCGATTGGCTGATGCAATATCTTTTCAATTTTTTGCTCCATAATGTCACCTCGAAACTTTTTTGCATTGTAACTCATTTTAGGTTACAAGTCAAATTCTTTTCAAAACGGTGATCATATTACAGAGCTGCAGCATTTCCTTACCTCTGGTTCTACAGCACTACCCCCGTTTCCAGCACATCTCTGGAGTTTCCGCCCACATACACCCGGAATTCTCCCGGCTCTACCACATAATCCAGCGCTGCATTGTAGAAGCCCAGCTTCCCAAATGGGATCTCAAATTCTAGCCGCTTTTCTTCGCCGGGCGCCAGCTGAATTTTCCGATAAGCCTTCAGCTCTTTCAATGGACGCACGCGTGAACCGACGACATCGCGCACGTAGCACTGCACAATTTCCTCTCCTGCACGGTCGCCGGTATTTTTTACGGTGACTGCCACGCGGAGGCACTCGTTCTCTTCAATATCAGCTTCGCACACGGCGGTTTTTGATGTTTTTTCAACTGTCAGGTTTTCATATGCAAACGTCGTATAGCTCAGGCCGTAGCCGAAGGGATACACCGGCTCCAGCGGCGTATCAAGGTATTTGGATGTAAACTTTGATTTTCCGCCCGGCCGACCGGTATTGGTATGTGCGTAATACATCGGACACTGTCCGCTCGCATAGGGGAAGGTGGTCGTGAGCTTGCCGGAGGGATTCACGTCTCCGAACAGCACATCCAGGATCGCCGGTCCGGCCTCCACGCCAGGATGCCATGCCTCCAGGATAGCATCGACGCTTTCGGCCAGCTGCGGGATCGCCAGCGGGCGTCCGTTAAAGAGTACTACGACGACAGGCTTGCTCTGGGCTTTTCCCACCTCAAGCAATGTTTCCACAAGCTGGATATCGCTGTCCTTCAGGGTAATGGAAGCACGGCTTGCGGCCTCGCCGCTCTCCTCCTTATTTTCACCGATCGCGGCAATGAGGATGTCGGATTGCTCTGCTATTTCTGCGATTTTTTTCTTTTTGTCTGGTTTTTCGATATTGTCAGCTGCCTGAGCGGATGCATCTTTCAGCGCAGGAGCCTCTGATGGCAGATCTGACGCGGATTCTTCTGATGACAGTCCCGACTGATGTTCCTCTGTAGCCTGTCCGGAAACGCCGTTGTTCTCAGCTGCTGTTGCCGTCATTTCTGGTTCCGTTTTGGCACAATCCGTCCCGGCACAATCTTCCGGATCCAGATACTGATAATTGACGCCGCGCATTTTGCATGCGTCAATGATGCTCCGACAATCGTCCGGGTGCGCTCCGATCGCCCACGCGCCGGTCATCTCCCCGGCGTCAGCCGCAAGATGGCCGAAAATTCCGAGCTTTGTACCCGGAGCCAGCGGGAGTACCCGTTTATTTCCCGATTCCTGCGTCTGAGAATCCGCACAGGCCGTCTCCTTTTCTGCGCTTTGCTCCGGCATACCGGAACACAGTTTTTCATTCTTCAACAGCACCATAGACTTCACCGCCGCTTCCCGCGCCAGCTTTCTCGCCTCTTCGGTGAGCATCGCCCCGGCTTCCCGCTCTTCACTGGTGCGGTAGGGATGGTCAAACAGCCCCAGTTCAAATTTCACGCGCAGAATATTTGCCACCGACTCATCCAGCACGGACTCGTCCAGATCCCCGTTCTCGATCAGATCCTGCACATACGCGATATAGGAATTGGACGTCATGTCCATGTCCACACCGGCGCGCAGACACTGTCTGGCCGCGTCGCGCTGATCCGCCGCGATTCCGTGATTTACGCACTCGGCAATCGCGTTGGCGTCGCTAATCGTCATGCCGTCAAACCCCCATTCTTCACGCAGGATATAGCGCAGCAGCCATTTATTTGCCGAGCACGGTACACCATTGATATCATTAAATGCGGGCATAACCGCACGCGCCCCGGCGTCAATGCATGCCTTATAGGAAGGAAGATACTCATCCCACAGCTTCTGCAGGGACATATCGACCCGATTGTAATCTCTCCCGGCCTCACCTGCGCCATAGGCCGCGAAGTGCTTCACGCAGGCCGCCATCGCGTCCTCCTTCGTCAGATCATCTCCCTGGAAGCCGCGCACCTTGGCCGCGCCATAGTCGCCGTTCAGCAGGACATCCTCGCCCGCGCCCTCGCTGACGCGCCCCCAGCGGGCGTCCTTCGCCACATCCACCATCGGAGCGAAGGTCATATGCACGCCTGCGGCGGTCACTTCCTGCGCCGCCAGACGGCCGGTCCGCTCCCAGAGATCCGGCTCCCACGCGCAGCTCTCCGCCAGCGGAATCGGTGTCACCGTGTGAAATCCGTGAATCACATCATAACCATAAATGAGCGGAATCCCCAGCCTCGTCTCCTCCACAGCAATTTTCTGCAGACGGTTCGCGGTAGCCGCGTCGCCGATCCCATTAAAAGAACCGATACGCCCCGCCCGGATGTCATCCTCATGAAAATCCTGCTTCGCGCCGCCCATCAGACGGTCAAACTCTTCCTTCGAAATCCTGCCGTCGAACATCATATCCAGCAGCTCTTCAAAGCTCACCTCAAACGCGCCCACCAGCGACGGGCCGCACTGCTGCAGCTGCCCTACCTTCTCCTCCAGGGTCATTTTCGCGAGGAGATCCTGAATCTGCGCTTCATACTTTTTTCCCATGTTTTTTTCGTCCTTTCTTAAATCCTGGCTGGACTTTACTGTTTTCCATCAGGGTACAATATCCAATATCCCATTATCAGAACAGAAGTCCCATATTATACAAGATGCTTCGTAACTATTCAGGACAGTCCCTCGCACTCGCTGCGAGGGACGTAAGAAAACGTATATTTAGCAGGGAAAAGCCCCATCGCGAAGCGATTTTAAATGGGCTTTTCTCCTCGTAACTGTGAAGGTACTGAACAGTTACGATGCCTTTTGATAAACTCCATTGACTCTGCTGATTTCTGCGGAATTGTTCCATCCTTTATGCCGGAAAGCACTGCCTCGCCCAAAAATTCCAGCTCCTCGCCGCGGACGCCAAAGCCGGCCTCAAAGAATCCGTGCGGCATCCCTTCCATGCAGGTCATGTACACCGGAACTCCCGCAGCCGCAAGCAGCTCGCCGTATTTCTGTCCCTCCGCGCGCAGGCAGTCATTTTCCGACAGCACGATCACGGTATTGGGCATCCCCCGCAATTCCTCTGTCGTCGCAAATACAGGCGAGACGAGCGGCAGCCTGGCCTCCTCTTCTGTGCGGTGGAATTCATTAAATACATACATGATCGGTCCGCTCAGGCTCCCCTCACCTTTTTCCATCGGGTCGGTCGCCGCATCTACAAATGGATACAGAAGAATCTCATTTTCGAAAAACAGGTTGCCCTTCTGTTTCGCGTACAGCGCCGTTCTGGTCGCAAGGGAAGCACCCGCACTGCAGCCAAACACGGAAATGTGTTCCGGATCAAAGCCAAATTCCTCCGCATGTTCTTTCAGATAAACGGACGCGTCATATCCGTCGTCCAGAACATCCCGCCACATGTGATCCGGGGACTTCCGATATCCGATTGACGCGACATTCACGCCCAGCTGACTGCCGAGAGCCTGCCACATGTAGTCGTTCATCGCGCAGCCGCCAAAGAGAAAGCCGCCGCCGTAAAACCCGATCAGCAGAGGGGCTTTTTTCTCCGGGTCAGTTCCTTTTTCCCTGTTTACCGGATAATACACCATGTCCAGCGTGCGCCCCTCCAGTGGAAGGGTGCGCCGGATTCCGTCAATCTCCATCATCTGGTTCGCCAGGTTCATCTTCTGGACTTCCTGTGCCAGCTCCTTTTTCATTTTGTCTACGAGTGCTCTCATTTCCTGATCCATAAATGATTTCCCCTTTCTCCAGGCCTATTTGTCACCATAATGTCCTTTGCAATGTGCAATATAAAGGCGTCCATTTTCCATATGATATACCAGGCGGTCCTGATCATTAATTCGTCGGCTGAATTCTCCCTGCAGGCTGCCAGAAAGAGGCTCTGGCTTTCCAATCCCTTCCATGCATCCGTTTCGCTCAATATCTTTAATAAGTTTATTTATACGAGCCAGGGTTTTCTTATCCTGCCTCTGCCAGTATAAGTAATCTTCCCACGCATCATCAGACCAGACCTTTTCACTCATCATCCACCTCTATCAGTTCATGTACATGCCCCTGCCCTGCCCGAAGCTCTCTGACAGACTTTTCTACATATGCAAGATTCTCTTCTGAATAAAATAAATCCGTATTGTATGCTATCTCGAACGGTATTCTGTTTTCCCGGAGGACAGCCTTTACAAAAATATTTATTGCCGAAGAGGTGGTGAGTCCGACATTGGAACAAAATGTGTCAAACCTGATCTTATCTTTTTCGTCTACTCTTGCGGTCAAAGTTGCCTGTGCCATAAACATCCTCTCCTTTTTGTGTTCGAATTGTCATTAATATATCACTATTGTGTGCTGATTGCAATATAATTTATCCAAACAAAATCCACCTCTGCGGAATCCCCTCGCTGCCGCATGACGTTGCTGCCATGAAGCTGCAGGTCATACTTCTGCATTTAGCACCGACTAAAGCCGGAGCAGCAAAACTCCGGCTTTTTGACTGAAGATTTTTTCTCAATACTTCCATGTCCCTGCCTTCAGCACGGCCGTCCGTCCATCGGGCAGTTTCAGTTCTGCTTCGGCGTTAAACGGCACGGTGAATGTGTAGGTCACATTTCCGTTTTCATCATAGCTCCAACTGCTCTCATAAAGCCCCATCGGAGTCTCCAGTTTTCCATTCGCGAAGTGCAGTCTCTGATCCGGATGCGGCTCCAATACAGCGCGCCGGAATCCCGGCTCTGCCGGGCGAATGCCGCACACATATCCGTACATCCACGCTTCTATGCTTCCGTAGCTGTAATGGTTCAGGCTGTTCATGCCCTCCGCGCTGATGGTGCCATCCGGTGCCACGGAGTCCCAGCGCTCCCAGATCGTCGTCGCTCCCAGATTGACGCTGTAGAGCCAGCTCGGGAAGTCTTCATTTAACAGAAGGGTCACCGCCGTGTCATTGTGTCCGCTCGCAGTGAGAGCAGGGCAAAGCATCGTCGTCCCGACAAAGCCGGTGTTGAGGTGATCGTTGTTTGCCTTCACACGCGACTCCAGGGCGTCGCCTTCCTGCTGCATGAAGCTGCGTACGGAATGCCCGTCTGCACATGCCGGCATGCCGTCTGCGCCCGCTTTGGCTGTGCAGCCCTGCGTGTCCGTTGACATTTGCTCACCTGCGCATCCATGCACATCTGTTGGCTCCGGGGCATCCGTCAGCCCGAAGCAAATCGCAATCGCAGATCCGGTCTGGGTCTTGCACACACAGAGGCCATCTTCATCAAAATATTTCTCACGGATCGCCTGTTTGATCGCGTCCGCCAGCTCCCGGTATTCTTTTGCCTCTTCGTAGCCGAGAATCTCGGCGGACTGCGCCACGATATCCGCGCAACGGTAGTAGTACGCGCTGGCGATATAGAGCGGGTCTGTCGCCCCAAACGGCCCGGGCTGGTCATTGTCCAGCGCCAGCCAGTCCGCAAAGTGGAAGCCGTCCTTCACCAGATGCCTCTCTTTTCCGTCTCCTTCCAGATCGCTGATGGCCTCTTCCCGTTTTCTCTGGCAGTCCACCCAGGCCTTCATGCCGGGGTAAGTCTCCGCCAGCAGGGTTTTGCTTCCGTAATGCTGATAGACATTCCAGGGAATAATGACGCCGGCATCCGCCCACGGGCAGGAGCCATGCCCGGCCACCATCCCCCGCTTCAGGCGCGGCACCACGTTCGGCACGGAGCCGCCCAGGATGCTCTGCTCCGCGCGCATATCCCAGAGATATTTGCGGTAAAAGGCCGGCATATACATATTGTAGCAGGCGGTCTCTGAGAAGACCTGCGCGTCCCCGGTCCAGCCAAGACGCTCGTCGCGCTGCGGGCAGTCCGTCGGCACGTCCAGAAAATTATCCTTCTGCCCTCAGAGCGCATTGGAAAAGAGCTGGTTGACCTTCGCATTCCCCGTCTCGATCTGACCGATCTGGTCAAAATCACTGCGCAGGTGCCATGCGGTGAACTGGTCTGCCCTCACCTGAATTTCACAATTCACCTTCATATACCGGAACCCATAAAACGTAAAGTGCGGCCTCGCCAGTGCCCTCTTTCCATTTGAAATATAAGTAAACTCCGCCTTCGCGGTCCTTAAGTTATCACGGTAAAAGCAGTCGTTCTGCAGAATCTCGCCTGCGGAGAGCGTGATCTTCGTCCCCTCCGGAAAATCACAGTCGATCTCCACCCAGCCGGTAATCTCCTGCCCAAAGTCCAGCACTGTCTCGCCCTTCGGTGTGTGGATCAATTCCTTTACCGCGAAGGATTCCTTCTTGACAATCGGAAGGCCGTAACGATCAACTAAAGAACCACATGGGACGATCTCACCGTGCTGCGGGTCTGTCGGGGAGGCAAACTCAACCGAGCCAATCGCAAATACATCTGCCTGACCCGAGCCTGCCGCATCAATGGCCTGAGAATCTGTTGTCTGAGACTGAGAATCCGCTGCCTGAGACTGAGAATCCGCTGCCTGGCATTGTGCCGTCTGGAAAGCCTCTGCCTGGCATTCCATCGTCTGAGAATCCATCGCCTCAGAATTCGCCACCTGACCTTTCGCCGAAGCCGACCAGTATTCTCGTCTGGCATCATACACTTCCCCATCATAGATATTATTAAAGATCACTGGTGAAATCCGGCCCTCCCAGGTATCATCCGTCCGAACCGCCAGTGTTTCGCCATCCTGACTTTTTACATACAGCTCCGCAATCGCGTACAGGCGGTCTCCATAGATATCCGTAAAACCCCCGTCAAAGCCGAGGCGTCCCTTAAACCAGCCTTCTCCGAGCCAGATACAGATCTCGTTTTCTCCCGGCTTCAGGTATGAAGCTACATCATAGGTCTGCGCCTGCAAATGAAAATCATAAGAATGATAGCCCGGCGCCAGATATTCCTCTCCCACCTTCTGACCATTGATCCAGCACTCATAAACACCAAGGCCGCAGATGTAAAGCTTTGCACCGCACGACGCATTTTCATTTTCTGATACTTTCCATGATTCTTCTATATAAAACTTTTTTGCGAGAATTGCAGAAATCTGATTTACATCATCCAGATCCTGCCTGGAAGCATCTACAGTCTGTCCGGAAGCATCCTCTTTCTGTGCATCGGACGAATCTGCTTCTGTCAGGTCAGCAGATTTTCCTTCCTTCTTCGGAGAAATCCACTGCCCGACCCACGGCTCGTCCACCTTTCCGGTCTCAAAACGCCCGACAGCAGACGCCGACTCGCCGCTCTCGGCCATCACCGTCACCTGCCAGAAATATCCCGTGCGAGGCTTTAATGAAAGAGAAACCTGATAATCCAGGCTGTCCGCTTCCGCATCCTCTCCGCTGTCAAAAAGAAGCTCTGCTTCGTCAAAGAGGGGAGCCTCCGCTATACGGATCCGCGCCCATTTCTGCCTGCTTTCGCATTCTGTCACGACCCACGAAAAGCTCAGCGGATTAATCGCATACCCAAGCGGATTTTCAATATGGTTCACTCTCAGTTTTTTTACTTTCATTTTATCCGATCTCCATTCTGTTTGATGATGCCGGGTTCAGAAACAAAGGATACCGGAAAATACCAGCCATTTCGCGAGCATTCCATACCGCCAATATTCTGAGTCCTATCATCTTCTGCTTCAATGATTTGTTATCTTATGATATCGAAAATACCCTTCCCTTTCCACAGAATATTTTCCGGGAAACACGACATTTTTTATAATTGAGCTGGTAATACTTTTCCTTGTCGATTCCTATGCGCAAAAATGAAAAAATGCTCCGTCCATACACAAAACCGGAGCATTTCTATAATACCTGTTTCTATATTCCTTTCTATGTCTTTACACAAACGCCTCTATCAGGAGCTTATCTCCAAGAACAATTTCCTTTACTCCACGAGTTTTCTTCTTATTAAAGTTAAAACTTAACATGTAGCCTTTTTTTCATTTGAAAATAATCCAGATAGCCCGAAAGCTGCTTTTCGCCTCTTTCGTTGTAGGATTTTCCGCGCCAGAGCTTCAGTTCGAGGATGTTTTGCTCTCCCCGGTAGTAAATCACCAGATCCATTCTATCACTGTTGCGGGTCTGCGGCTCTATGCTGTAATTTCCAACACCGTTAATGATCGGCTTCAGAAACAGCAGAAAACTTTTAACGAAAATGATGAATTTTTCTTCTTCCCTTATCGACATACATACCACCTTCGTGGTAAAATAAGTAAAAAAATAAATTGGAGAACAATCATATGGTAATTCAAAAACAAATCAGGCTGTGGATAACCACAGCAGAAGAAATCTTTCAGAAGTATATGCCGGCAGGCACACTCCCAGGCATCTATATCGGCGCGCCGAGGAACATTCTGAAGCTCCGCGCCGAGCTGGTGGAGAAGACAAAATCCCGCCAGCTCTACACACCAGACCCGTATAATATCCCCATGGAGACGATCCACGGGGATGCCGGGGATGCCATCCTGATACAGCAGAAGCTGGTCTACAACGGCGAGGGTGCCGAGAGATACTTCTACCACTGCCTCTGGCACGAAATCGGCCGCTACTTTGCCATCTATAACGAGTGTGAAGACCGTGATGAGTACAGCGTTTCTGTCCTGCACCGCTACAATGATCTTGAGCTTGCCGGCGGAATGCCGGATCAGACAGCTCAGGGCCTGGCAGGCTCTGAACAGGCAAAAGGGGAAGAACCCACACAGATAGCCCATAAAATCTTACATGACAGGCAGGAGGGCTACTGGTTCTGGTCGGAGTTTATCGCGGAATCTATAGCGAACTATGTGGAGGAAGAGTTCAGCCGGATTGACAATGCAGATTCTTACCACCCGGAGCAGATCACATGGGAGCCAGAATTGTGGAGTTTCCTCCCCGACAGGCTGATCAGCTTTCTTGAGATGGGATTTTCCTATTATGTTGAATCCATTGATGAGGCCGGACTTGCCATGTACTTTGCCACCCTGCTCATGAGTGACTTCCCCAAGAGATACGTTCAGGCGGCCATGGACGGGAAGCTGAAAGTGTATGACAACGCTGCAATCGCCGTTGGGAAGTTCGGAGCGACAAAGCTGATGGAGCCGGGGAGCATTGATCCGACCTGTATCAGCAAAATGCCGGAGGCGTACCAGGATATCCTGCGGGATATGAAAAGCGTCCTTGAGATACAGATGCAGAAAAAGAAATTCTGGGAGATAGATGAGCATTTTCTGGATAAGATAGGCGGCTGTATTAGTTCGCTGGAATTTGAAAAGAGCAAGCGAGCCTCCAGTTAAAAAATAACCCCTGTAGCAACAATCCGAGACACACATGCCAGACAATGGCACCAGACCCGGAGACCTGCCACAGGGGTCTTTTTACCGCTTCACCCTTCCTTCGCGCAAAGTGCCTGTGTTGCCTTCAGCAGGAACGGGAAAATGATGCACGCCACCACATAAGCGTACACCAGCGTCAGCGGCAGGGAAGCCAGAAACGCGATCGGGAACGCCGGGTTGAAGCCCATTTCATAGAACATGCACAGGAAGCTCATCAGGATCGTCATGATGACCACGATCGCAAGCATTCTCAGGAAATAAAACGCCGGATGCTTTTCATCTTTCACGAAAAGACCCGCAAAGGAGTTGCCGACCTTTACCAGCGGGATGTAAGAGCCCAACGTAAAATTGATCGCAAATCCGGGGACTAATCCCATGCAGAAGGTCTCAAAGGTGAGGGCGCCGTTCGTGTACTTGACAAACAGGGTCAGTGCCGCGGCAAACGCGAGCGAAAACAACGTGTTAAATACAATTCCGAAATCTGATTTTTTGAACATGGTGGTTTCTCCTTTTTCTTGCGATTGTTTCTTGTTTTTACCTGCTGTTCCCTCGATGATGGCCATGCAGGAAGTGATTCCTGGTTTTCTTTCTTTTTTATCATAAAAAAAGAATGCAGTACATGTCATTTTTTCAGGCAAATACCGCATTTTTTCAAATAACTGTATCTTCCTGTTTTGTTCTTCCAGTGCCTTCTTCAATGGAAGCAAAATTGCTTCATCTAAAATATTTTCCGCGTATAAGAGATGCGCAGTGAAAAAACAACTTCTTTTCACTGCGCATCAATAGTGCGAAAAAAATTGATGATTACACTAATCAATCTGTAATCATGAACATAGTCATTCCCACGCAAAGCATTGCACTGACCATTTTTTTATTCATGGCTTCGCACCTCTCTTCCTTTTGATAACAGCATTGTAAACGGATTTTGAAGTTAATTCTTTAAATTTTCGCACTTTTTCTTATATTTTTGTGTCATGTTTCTTTGTCTTCATCCCCCATTCCGGCATATACCGTGATCTGCGTGACTGGAAGCCAGACCCAGGCAAAAATGGCGCCTGCCAAAAGCATAAAATCAGCGCAAAATCTGCCGGCGTAAAATCTCCGGGCGCATCAACATATTAAAGTAGAATATCCAAAAAGATCGGAGTACAATGAAAGACGCACAACTGAAAATTCTTGACAAATTGTCATAATTAATATATATTATATGCATAAAATAATATATAGGAGGCGGTAAAATGTCAAAGGTCTCAACCAGTATCTCGATAGACTCGGATGTAAAAGCAAAAGCGCAGGCTCTGTTCGCAGACTTTGGAATGGATCTGTCTACGGCGATCAACATCTTTCTCAGGCAGGCCATCCGCGAGAATGCAATTCCATTTGTAATTCAGAGAGAAGACCCGAATGCAGATACAATCGCTGCTATAAAAGAGCGGGATGAAATGTTATCACATCCGGAGAAGTACAAGCGCTACTCGTCTTTCAGAGAATTCATGAAGGAGGAAGAGGAAGCGGATGTATGATGTTGTTCCTTCCAACAAATTCAGGAAAGATTACAGGCTGGCTATTAAACGTGGATACAATATGGACTTGCTTGAAGCCGTAGTCGACCAGCTTGCGGCAGGAGAAAAGCTTGACAAAAAGCATAAAGACCATGTTTTAAGTGGGAACTATAATGGAGTCCGGGAATGCCATATAACGCCAGATTGGCTATTACTATATGATATCAATGATGAGGAGCTTGAGCTCTTGTTACTCAGGACAGGGACTCATAGCGATATTTTTTGAAGGATAATCGGATAGGGGAAGCAAGCTCCCCTATCCGTTTTTTTCAAGTTCTTCCACTGCCTGGCAGATCCGCAGCAATGCCTCTGCGTCTTCCGTTCCCAGACGGTCTACAAGCCGGGCGATCTCCTCCTGCTTTTCCTTTCGCCGCTGCCCTACACGCTGCCATCCCAACTCGGCCAGCCTCACGTTCACTCGCCTGCGGTCGCACGCCGGGTCATCTCCTATGGAAACTCTGTCTGATCAGGCTTCCACGTATTGTTAAATTTTGTTTTGTGTTGCAGCTCTGCGTTTTATAGTATTTTTAGTTTGTTATAGTTCTGCGTTTTATAGTATTTTTAGTTTGTTATTGCTCTGCGTTTTGCATCATCTAAAGTCTGTTATAACCCTTCGTTTTGTGTCAATATTAGCGTGATCTTAAATCTGTGCATTGAAGTATTTCTCTTGTTAATTAACCTTGCGTATTGTCGAATATTGTATTATTCTTAATGCGGAGGTGACGATCAATGCTATTCAAGAGAAAAATTTACAGTAAGTTTTTAAATTGGAAGGCGGATGTGAAAGGTACAAAAGCTCTTCTGGTAGAGGGTGCCAGGCGTATCGGTAAATCCACCATTGTCGAAGAGTTTGCCCAAAACGAATATGAAAGCTATATATTGATAGATTTTGCAAAGGTCTCAGACGCTGTAAAGGAACTTTTTGACCTGCACCTGAATGATCTGGATACATTTTTTATGTTGTTATCCGTCTCCATGACAGGGGAAGCCTGATTATTTTTGATGAGGTTCAGCTGTTCCCAAAGGCGAGAGCAGCCATAAAGACTTTGGAAAAGCGGATCTGGAAAAGCGGGATATCTTAACACTGTACCGCAATGATATCATGAAAATCCGGCGGCAGTATCGTGCAAAGGTTCTGGCTGTTTTTGACCAGATCCCCGGTCTGTTATCGAGGCACGAGAAACGAGTTGTTTTTAACCGTATCCTTCCAGGGTCTTCTGCTGATCAGTATGAGGAAACGTTTTTCTGGCTGACAGATTCCATGATTGCGAATGAATGTCGAAGAGTGAGCGACCCGAATGTCGGGCTGTCTCTTTGCGAATCTGATACGTATATCAAGTGCTATCTGGGCGATACAGGCCTGCTTGTGAGCCACGCCTTCGACGAAAACGAGCTTCTGGAGAACGAAGTCTACAAACAGATTTTCGCAGGAAAGCTTGGGCTGAATGAGGGCATGCTCTATGAGAATGTCATTGCCCAGATGCTGACCGCAAATGGCCACCGGCTCTTCTTCTACACACATTACAGCGAAGAGAAACGGCGTAATGACATCGAGATTGATTTTATTATCTCGAATAACAGAAAAACAAAATACCAGATATACCCCATTGAGGCAAAATCCGGCAGCAACTATTCCTTCAAATCATTGCTCAGATTCCGCGAAAAATACAGGCAGAGAATAGGCTCCTGTTATATCGTCCATCCGCGAAATCTCTGCGAGAAGGAAGATATTTTGTGTATTCCGCCATATATGGTTATATGCTTATGAAAAACACTGCAGAACTCTGTGAAAGTGCAGTTCCAACCCGTGTCATTGCATGATGCTCGCCTTACAGACATTTTTTGATGCCGGACACGGGAAAATGTCCGGCATCAATACCTTTTTGCTCTATGGTTCTCCCTCTGTGATGGACATGAAAATGACGCGCGGCGCATCATACAAAACGGACAGGGGCTTCATTCCCCTATCCGTTTTTTCTTCCTTTTCCTTTATTCCTCTGTGAGCAGCGCACTCTCCAGATCCGCAAGCATGGTATCCAGTGCGGTAATCCCGCCTTCCGCGGTGTACCACACAGCCGGGTGCTCCAGATATACGATGTTGCCGTTCTGGTACGCGTCTGTCTGCATCACCAGCTCATTTTCCATGATCTCCTGCGCCAGCTGTGCACCCTCTGTCTGAATCGCCGCGTCACGGTCCATCACGAAGATGTAATCCGGGTTCTGCTCCAGGATTGTCTCAAACGAAGACTCATTGCCATGTGTGGAGGTCGAGTCCGCGGCAGTGAGGTTCTCAAAGCCGATCTCCACGCCAATGATGGAGCAGCGGCCATCGTTTCCAAGCAGGTTGAAGCTGCCGCTGGTACACATGCCGACCAACGCGGTCTTGCCCGCCGCTACCTCCTGAAGCGCCGCGATGCGATCGTCAAAGGCTGCCATTTTTTCGTCAATCTGATCCTCGAGTCCAAAGATGGAGGCGATGGTCGTCGCGTTCTTGCGGACGCTCTCTACCAGACCGATCTCGCTGTCTGTCGCCAGGTATACGACCGGCGCGATCTCGCTCAGATCGTCATAAATGGAACTCAGACGGCCGCCGATAAAAATAATATCCGGCTCGCATTCCATAACCGCTTCCAGATCGGCCTCTTTGATGTTGCCAAGGTTCAGAATATTTTCATCCTCCGAATAGGAAGAGAGGTAATCAATTGAAGTGCTGGCGGTGCCCACCACCCGGTCGCCCAGGCCAAGGTTATCCAGAATGTCCAGAGAAGCCAGATCCAGGATCGCAATGCGCTCCGGGTCATACGGAACCTCCACCTCTGTCTCTTCGCCGTCCGCGTTCAGCGCGGTGATGGTGATTGTTTCTGCCTCTTCCGCACAGCAAGCTGTACTGATAGTCATTGCCGCGATAAGCGCAGCGAAAATAAGTTTTTTCATGATTCATAATCTCCTTTTTTGAAAGTACTGAAACAGTAAATTTTTTGTAACCATGAATACCGGGAACCGTTCCTGCTTTTTCAATAATAGATCGGCAGCACTTTCCCCCGATCTCCATAGTAGATCGACAGTAATTCCCTTCGACCTCAATAGTAGATCGACAGCGGTTTCCCCTCAATCTCCATAATCTCGAAATCTACATTATAGATGCGTGCCAGGGTCTCCTTCGTCATCACCTCCTTCACGGTACCGAATTTTTCGATCTTCCCGTCCTTGAACGCACAGATGTAGTCCGAGTAAAATGCCGCATAATTAATTTCATGCAGCACTAAAATCACCGTCTTCCCAAGCTCATCGCAAAGGCGACGGACAATTTTCATCATATTGGTGGCATGGTAAATGTCCAGATTATTCGTCGGCTCATCCAACAGGATATACTCCGTATCCTGGGCAATCACCATCGCAATGTAAGCCCTCTGGCGCTGCCCGCCCGAAAGCTCGTCAATAAACCGATCCTCAAATTCTTCCAGCTCCATATAGGCGATCGCACGGCTGATGATTTCCTCATCCTCCTTCGTCGTGTGATTTCCGGAATAGGGAAAGCGACCAAACGTCACCAGTTCCCGGACCGTCAGCTTCATCTGAATGTTATTTGTCTGCGTGAGAATTGCCAGACGCTTTGCCAGATCGCGGCTTTTCCACTGTGTAATATCCTTTCCCTCAAAATCCACCTCGCCGCCGTCCCGGGCAATCAGCCTGGACAATATATTCAAAACGGTCGACTTGCCGGCTCCGTTCGGCCCGATCATGGAAATGACCGCCCGCTTCGGAATCTCGAAGCTGACTCCGTCGACTACTGTTTTTCCGTCGTATTGCTTCGTCAGTTTTTTTGCAAACATGGTCTGCTCCCTCACTTTCTCGAGTTCTTCAAAATCAGATACAGGAAATAAATTCCGCCCCAAAGAGTAATAAACACGCTGACCGGCACCGAATATACGAATATACGCTCCACGACCAGCTGTCCCGCGACCAGTACCAGCATACCAAACAAAGTAGAACCGATGATCAGCTCCGAATGACGGTAGGTCTTCAAAAGCTGACGCGCCAGGTTTGCGATAATCAATCCCAGGAAGGAAATCGGCCCGACCATCGCCGTCGCCACTGCGATGTAGAGAGTCACGCACAGCAGCAGCCTGCGAATACAGCTGTCATAATCCACGCCCAGATTGATCGCCTGATCTTTTCCCAGCGTTATCACATCCAGCAGAGCCAGATCCTTTCGGAAGAAAACCGCCAACGCCGCAAGTATAATCACGGAAAAGACAATGATCTCGGTATTGATATTATTGAAGCTCGCGACCAGCGTCGCCAGCAGAGTGTCATACTCATTCGGATCCATGACGCGCGTCAGCGTCGACTGGATGCTGGAGAAAAAAGAGCTCAGCACCGTGCCGACCAACAGGACATAAAGGACATTGTGCCCGGTCTTTTTAAACAGATAACTGTAGATAATCGTCGCTGTGATCCCCATCAGCACCAGGTCAATGCCAAACGCCAGATTCGATTTCGTCATGATAAAGCTGGTCGTGCCAAAGACAAACACCACCGCCGTGTGAATCAGCGTGTACAGGGAATTCATGCCCAGAAGGCACGGGGTCACAATCGTGTTATTAATAATTGACTGAAACACGATCGACGCGCTGCCGATCGCAAACGCAGTGATCAGCATCGCCGCCAGCTTCGGCGTGCGGATCTTCATGGAATAGCGAAACAGCTTCGGGTTGGCAAATTTCACACCGATCGTCATGTAAAGGATCGCCGCAAGAATCACCAGCACGCCCAGGATAGCCAGCTTCCGGAAGTTCGCGCGCCGTGCCGCAGTTGTATGGGAACCCACCCGAGTGCTCCCCGACGCGTCTGTATTCTGTACAGTACAGGATTGCAGCATTTTTGCCAGTCCTTTATGAGGCATGCTTCCTTTCTGGCTGCCCTGTTCTTTATATTCTTCCGTTTCCTCCAGGCTCTCCAAAGCAGAGCCGGACGGCTGATAAGCCAATTCTCCTTCACCGGGAACTCTCGTCCTCGCGCTCATTCCGCAACGCCTCCTTCCTCTGCCATTTTTCGTATGCCAAACTGCTTTCTGAGAAGCTCCCCAACGCTGACCGCTTTCCGCCCGTGCTTCAGGCGGTACATCAGAAGTCCGATGAACAGAATGCTGCCGAGAATGCCAATGATCAGCTCGATCGGCAGCTCATAGGGCGCAATCACGACCCGCCCAATCATATCGCACACCAGCACGAAGATCGCTCCGAACAGCGCGACGTCCGGCAAAGTTCCCCTGATTTTATCACCCTTGAACATCGCAACCAGATTCGGCACAATCAGGCCAATGTAAGAGATCGAGCCTACTACTACCACTACGCTCGCCGTGATCAGCGCGGCAATGGTCAGACCGCCGAACAGCACCAGATTGTAATGAATTCCCAGATTATTGGAAAAATCCTTTCCCATGCCGACAATGTTAAAATGATTTGCGAAGACAAAAGCCAGAACCAGCATCGGCACTACCAGATACACCAGCTCATACCGCCCGCGGATGACCATGGAAAAATGCCCGACCGTCCAGGTGGAAAGTGCCTGCGTCATTTCATAGCGGTAAGCGAAGTAATTTGTGATACCTGTGATCACGTTGCCAAACATAATGCCCACCAGAGGCACCATCACCACGTCCTTAAACTGAATGCGCTGAATAAACCAGACAAAGATCCAGGTACCCAGGATCGCGGTCGTAAAGGAAAACAACGCCCGGCTCCAGATCGTCGAATTCGGCATAAACAGCAGCGCCAGCAGAATCCCCAGCTCTGCGGAGGAGATCGTCGCGCCGGTCGTCGGCGAGACAAACTTATTCATACAAAGCTGCTGCATAATCAGCCCCGCCACACTCATGCCCATGCCCGTGCACAGAATTGCCAGCAGCCTTGGCAGTCTCGAAGCCATAAAAATCAGCCACTGCTCAGAATCCCCCGCGGCCAGACCCGCAAGATTCACGTCAATCACCCCGACAAAAAGTGAAAGAAATGAGAGCAGAAGCAACGCCACAGCAAGAATAATTGTACTCAAATGCGCTTTCAAAAATCCTTTTTTCATGTAAACCTCCGCAAGTACATCAGGCAGCCTTCGGCAGACTGATTTTCGTTTTCGCGGTCTGCCTTTTTATGCGCAGGGCCGTGCAAGGCATATCCCACGCGAAGCGTGGGATGCCCGCGCCCCACAATCGAAGATTGGGGGCATAACCCGGCGAGGGAGTTTTGCGGCTGATGCCGCACCCGTCTCCTACTCGATTTGGGATGCACTATGGGCCTTTCAGGCAAAAAAGTATCCACTATAGAGTATAGTGGACTGCTATCCGGTGAGTTTTTTGAAATTTTTATTAGGTTTTTCTAACTTCGGTTAGGATGATAACACAGGCATGCAAAGAATGCAAGCACTATTTTTCATGAAATTACACCCTGGTATCATTATACCCCGAAAAGGCAGTTTAGGTCTGTTCTGTTCTTCCTGTTCCTGTGTTTCGAAGAATACCTCCACATTGTGCCGTGCCTTCTGATATTCCCGCATCTCAGGCCGGGAAGCAAGATAACCTCTGCAATTTTCTGACTAAAAAGAGACTGCCGTAAATTTTTGTTTTCTTTTTCCGAATGATATAGTATACTTATTTCAAAATTTTCAGGAGGAAAACGACATGGCAAAACAGACCATTTCCCGCCGCGATTTTATCAAAGGCGCGGCGCGACAGCGGCGGGCGTAGCCGCTTTCAACATTCTTCCCGGTATTCCGGATGCATCTGGTATCACCGCTTCCGCATCGGAAGCACTCTCCTACACACTTCGAACTGATCCGCTGCTGGGAGGATAACAGCGGCGAAGGGCGTCATCATGTGTACCGGCGGCTATGCGACAAACACCCAGATGATGAAGGCTTTACAGCCGCAGACACTGGAGATGAAAATCAACATAAAAAAACAGGTCTGGAAAAATTGTGACAGACCCTTATATCTACCGGGACGGCCGGTATCTTTTCTGAAATCACTCATATTTCTTCAGCAATCGGGCAAATGCAGGTCGGCCGCACTGTATTTGCTCTGATTCCAGTATCTGTGAGTGTTTTCTTTTCATAGCCAATCTTTAATACGGTCAGCAGATCGGAATCCTGATTCGCAATCACCAGATAATCGCCCAGTACAATCATGTCCCGCGGAGTCCTGCCACCGGTCTGAACCATCTGTGTCCTTCGCAGACTTCCATCCTGTAAAATTTCAAACACGGCAATGCTGTCATGCCCCCGGTTGGCGGCAAACAGCAGGCTGCCGGAATGGCGTATCGCTGAGCCTGTGTTCTCCCCATGAAAATCTGACGGAAGGCAGGAAAGAATCTGCCGGATCTCATAATTTTCTCCGTTTTGTTCAAAGATGACAAGCTTACTGGCAAGCTCACAGAGAACATAGACAAGCTCCGGATGGTTTTCATGAAATTCCAGGTGCCTTGGCCCATATCCATCAGGAAGAACCAGTTCCGCACCCGTATCTGTGAAAACCTCATCTTCCCTCACTTTGAGAATCCGCACCCGGTCCGTGCCCAGATCGCAGACATAGCATAGTCCCTGGTACTCTCTTGAAAAATGAATATGCGGGCATTCCTGCCGCACCGGGTTCACGCTGTTTCCCACGTACTGTTCGAAATGGCTCATGCGCTCAATATGCCCCGCCGCATCCAGCGCAAAGGCTGCAAGGGAACCACTTGTATAATTTGCGCACAAAAGTGTCGTCTCTGACTGATTCAGGCTAAGGTGACAAGGGTCAGCGCCCCCGCTCTCAAACGTCTGCTCCACAGTAAGAATGCCGTTTTGAACAGATAGTTCATGTACCTTTCCCTCCGGTATCTGCTCCTGCACGGCATATAGTCTGGTCTGCGCGGCGTTCAGGAGAATCCAGGAAGGATGATGGATCCCGGAAAATCCATATGTCTTTGTCAGCGTTTTCCTCTCCGTATCAAGAGTAAATGCCGCGATCCCGTCTTCTCCAATGGTTCCATAGGAACCGGTAAAAAATCTGTAAATCATTTGAACCTCCTGGTATCACTCTTCAGTACTATCGCTCCCCTGCATTTACCCGCGGCAGGTCACATCAGCGATTCCGCCGCTGTTTCGCTGCAGGCAGATTCAACTGCCGGCCTTCCCCATCCGGCGGCAGTGCTCGCAGCCTGTCCGGCGAAGCCTTCCGGCATACCCGGGAGAATCAGTCCGCCATCCACACGTATGGTTTCTCCTGTAATGTAGGAGGCCTTATCCGATGCAAGGAAGCAGACAGCGTTCGCCACGTCCTGCGGCGTCCCGGCTCTTCCGAGAGGAATCAGCTCTCCCAGCTCATCCCAGAAATCGGACGTAATTTCCCTGGTCTTATCCTCATATTCTTTTCGCCAGAAATAATCACTTGCGTCGCCGGCCGACATCGCCGCCAGCTCTGCTTTTGTACGGATCCGGGTTGCTCCGGGCGCCACATTGTTAATGCGAATCCCATAGGCGGAAACATCCAGGGCAAAAGCACGTATTGCATGGATCAGCCCTGCCTTCAGCCCGCAATATACTCCGCATTCCGGATAAGCGCGCTGTCCTCTTGAGGATGTAATGTTGATCACATTTCCTTTAATCCTATGATCAATCATATATCTGGCAGCGTCTCTCATCAGAATGACAAATGTGCGAAAATCAAGGTTCAGCAAATGATCCAGGTTCTCCTCCGTGATATCCTGAACTGCCTCACAAATCGTGAGCCCAGCGTTATTCACGAGAAGATCCAGACCGCCGAGATCCGCAACTGCCTTCTGAAACATTTCATGGGCGACGCCCGGTACTTCCAGAGACGCCTGATAAATATAACATTTCTGACCATACTCGTTCTCAATGGTTTTTGCGGTCTCACGCGCGGCATCCTCTTTTGACGCATAGGTAATGGCGACGTCATAGCCCTCACGTGCCAGCGCAAACGAGATTCCCCGGCCAATTCCTCTGCTTCCTCCTGTCACGATTGCTTTTTTACTCATTTTTTTCTTCCTCCTTTGTCTGTTCAAATCGTTTCCGGTCAATCCAGAGCCCAAGCGCCGGGTTTGGTATATAAAATACTTCCTCCCCGTCTGAAAGAATGTTCCATCCTGTGTCTAAGTGATCAGGACAATATTTTGCAGCCACTTCATCATAATCGGCGCTTTCAAAGCCAACACTCCTGATTTCCTTCTGGCTGATGGCTTTCACCGCATACGTAATCTGAAATCTTCCGTCACTTGAGCCATGAATCAGGTGCGCCGCAACGCTCATATTTTCCCTCAGGTCTCTATTATTGTGATAAAGCTCCAATATGTTTTCTCTTCCACGGTAACCGTATTTTCGGATGATCCGGTCATTTTCAGCGTCCTCGCCAAATTTATTAACGCCCGGTGCCAGTATGATCAGCTCAGCGCCGTCCTTTAACGCCATCCGCGTCCGGTAAACCGCCTTATTTCCAAGCCAGGTGCTTTTAAATTCCTTCGGATCCAGATATACAATACATTTCCTGATTCCTTTATTTACAAAATCAATATTCTTTTTCTGTGACAAAGCCACCGCATGTTCCAGCACGGCGCGCTTCTCACCGATAAAAAGCCCGTGTGTCCGGATATTCCCCATCGGAGCAGTCGTCACGGTCAGAATATATATCAGCGGGCAGCCACCTAAATAATGATCCTGCGCATAGTCAAACAGCTTTCGCACCGGCGTGTGATCCTTTCCCATAATTCTCTCCAGGCCGTATACTGCCCCAACCATGTGAGATTTATTTATCATATCTTTTCCGCCCACGCCGACGAAAATATTTTTAGAATGATTGGACATCCCCACCACTTCGTGGGGTACGACTTGTCCGACCGAAAGAATCAGGTCATATCCACCGTGAAACAGCAGACGGTTTACCTCCACGTCCACGGGTTCCTCCCAAATTCCGCCAGTCACTTCTGAAAGATACTCTCCCGGCACCTCACCCAGTTTTTCCACATCCTTCCTCCAGTCGTGGATAAGCACTTTTTCGAAAGGAATGTCCCCATACATACAGGAAAACTGTTCCCGTGATATCGGTTCGTGCGTGCCGACCGCAGGAAGAATGTCCACCAGACATCCCCGTTCCGTGAGCATATGATAGCAGACATTCGTGATAAACCCGCCGTTTGAATGATATCTCGTAAAATCCGGCGGAATAATCAGCACCTTTTGGGGCCGTCTGTCGGCCAGAGCCTGACAAAGCGCATTCCGGATTTCCTCCTCCGTCAGGCCGTCTTCTCTTTTTGACTCCAGATAAACCTCCATACCTCTGATACCTCCCGCAGTCTCCCTTTCACTGGCATCTGTCTGCTCTGGTCATGTTCCATTTACAATATATTTGCATTCCTCTCCATTCAACATGGCAATGAGATTGTCAACCGCCATGGATGTCATATTCGTTACCGCTTCCTTTGTATGCGCACCGGTGTGCGGTGTCGCGATCACATTCTCATACTGAAACAGCGGGGAGCCGACAGGGGGCTCCGTTTCAAAGGCATCCAGTCCCAGACCGCCCAGCTTTCCTGTCCGCAGTGCTTCTTCTGCCGCCGTTTCATCAATCAGCCCGCCGCGGGATGCGTTAATCAATATTACACCATTTTTCATATGGCGGAAAGCCTCTCTGTCGATCATGTGCTTTGTACTGTCCGTAAGCGGCACATGCAGCAACAGAAAATCCGACTGTGACAGAACCTCATCAAAGGATTGGCTCTCGATTCCATGCTTCTTGCAGTAGGCTCTGTCGATAACCAGATCATACGCAATCACACGCATGCAAAACCCGGACGCACAGCGGGCGACAACCCTTCCAATTGCCCCCAGGCCTATAATGCCAACTGTTTTTCCATACATTTCAATACCATTTGCCCGGGTCCATCCATTCTGCCGTGTGCTCTGATCCAACGGGATCAGCTGTCTCGCAAGCGTCAGCATCATGCCGAAAGCAAGCTCGCCAACAGCCTCCGCATTCGCTCCAGGCGTATTCGAGACCAGGATCCCGCATTCCTTTGCCGCCTTTATATCCACTCGCTCATATCCCACACCATAACGCGACACTGCCCGCAATCTGGGACATGCCCTCAGTACTTTCTCCGTCACCTGATCCACCCCCGCCAGATATCCGTCACAGTCAGGGAGAATTTCCAGCAATTCCTCCGCAGTCATGGGGCGTCCGGTTGTGTTATAAATAACCTCGTCCGCGTAATTCTCTAATTTTCTCAGAGAAGCATTGTCCGTACTTTTTTTCATTGACGTCGGCGTCACAAGTATTTTCATAATCTTACCTCCTCATATGCCTCTCTGTAACGTTCATACTGTCGTCTGTAATAGGCAAAATGTGCCTCGTCGCAAAATACCTTTTCCGCCGAATCATACTCCGCCTTAAAATCGTTGATATTCTCCAGTTCCCCTGCCGCAAATAAGGCGAGCGCTGCGGCACCCATGGAGGAGGCGTCCGGATGGCGGGCCACAAGAATATCCTGCTCATAGATATCCGCAGCCATCTGCAGCCACCTCCTGGAATGGGAAATTCCACCCGATACAATCACCTGCTCCGGTCTCCCGTTTTCCGCGCAAAGCACACTGTAACACTGATACAGGTTAAACAAAATCTCCATCTGAAGACCCTTATAAAGATCTGCCTGTGTACAGGATGCGTCCAGTCCCACAAATCCGCCTCTGCGTCCATCGTTCCATCCAGGGCACCGTTCCCCGACAATAAATGGAAGAAATACCGGAGTATCCGACTCGGGTGACTGTTCACGCTCCAGCTCTTCAAATGTGGTTCCGCTTTTTTGCATATTCCGGAACCAGTCCACACAGTTGCATGCTCCGGCTATCGCCGCTCCCGACACCCATTTATCCACGCCGTAATAGCACCAGAGCTCCCGGCCCTTTGGCAGTACAGGTTTCGTCGTCGACACGCGAATTGCCCCGCTTGTCCCGATGGACATCGTCATGCGGTCTCCTCTGTTTGCGAAGTTCCCCACCTGATTCAGTGCGCCATCCGCATGTGCCGGAACAACCGGAATTCCCGCATGAAGCCCCAGGGCATTTGCTCCTTCCTCTGACAGCGGACGGGCGTCCTTATAAGAAGCCAGGCCCCCCAGCTGCCCTCTGTTGATACCAAGGTAGTACAGGATACCCTCATCATAATCAAGTGCATTCAGATTGACCAGGCCGTTTCCGCTCTGGCTGCAACAGCTTTCAAGATATTCTCCGGTCAGTCGGAAGAAATTGTATCCGCCCTGAGTCACAATCTTTTTCCCATGCAGATCCATTCCCTGCGCTCTCAGCCAGGTCAGTGCGTGCCTCGGATAAGTATTGTGCGGCATACATCCTGTCGTCCGGTACATCCAGTCAGTTGCCGATTCATTCTTTCTGATCTGACTGCAGATATCGGATGTCCCGGTAAAATCCCAGGAAATCGTAGGAGAGACCGGAATCAGATCCTCATTACAGACTGCCAGGCCATGCCAGGTGCCGCACAGGGCGATTGCCGCGACCTCCCTTCCCCGGGCGATTTCTTCTGCGACATTCATACTCAGCAGAAAAACCTTTTCCGTATCTGTCATCCCAGTCCGAAGCACCGCCTCTCCGTAAACGCGCTGTGACGAACCCACAACCCCGGCTTCACTGTCATACAGTAAGGCTTTCGCAGAGCTCGTGCTGGACTCAATCACAAGTACAAGCATGCCTGTCGTTCCCCCCTTTTTCCTTGAATTTCTCCACAAAATCATCTATAATCTCTTCTGGCAAACCGACGGTACCGTAACTGTTCTGCAGCAAGATGGAAACCCTTCCTGAACAGTTACACGATATCTATAGAAAGGAGCTTTTATGTCTGATAATCCGGTTCAATCAGCCGAACGTATTTTCCATGTCCTTGAGACACTTGCCACAGCGGATTCCATGAGCCTTACTGAACTGACTGCAAAGGTCAGCTTATCAAAAAGTACCACCCACCGTCTTCTGAAATCCCTGATGTGTCTCAACTATGTCGAACAGACCACGGATGGGAAATATCGGCTTACTTATAAAATCCTGATGCTCTCAAGCACCTGCTACACAAGAAACCGACTGATCAGCCGGGTTCACCCGCATCTGCTTACGCTTTCAGCAAACTGCCATGAAACCGTACATCTTGTAAAGCGGAACGGCACTCATATCCTCTATCTGGACAAAGTCGATTCTCCCGATTACACTTATCAGATGTATTCCAGAATCGGCATTCTCAACGAACTATACTGTACCGCTACAGGAAAATGTCTGCTGTCCGAATTATCAGATACGGATATCCTGGACTTATGGCCATCGATGAACGTGACATCCCGGACCCCTTATACAATTACAGACTCCTCCGTATTTCTCGATGAAATCCAGAAGGTTCGCCAGACTGGTTACGCCTGTGACCGCCAGGAAACCGAGCTTGGCCTGTTCTCAATCGGCACGGCAATTCCGGATTTTACCGGAAAGGCGAATTACGCGATTAGCATTACTGCTCCTGTCGCACGGATCACGGACTCTGTCCTGACTCAAAATATCCGGCTTCTTCTGGAGGCAAAATCAAGCTTGTCAAAAGAGCTTGGATATCAGTCCCCCTGAGCGGGGGCTAATATTATCCCCGGTTGTTCCATATCGTGGAATCTAAGTCCGCAATGTGGAACTATGTGGATATTATACAATAGAAACAGCCGGAATGCAAGTAAATTCTGCTGTTAAAAAGATCGCACTAAAAAGCCGCCAGCAATTGTACTGGCGGCTTTTCCATTTCCTTCTGTATCCACTGTTTATTGTTTTACACTCAGCCTCACCAGCGCCCGCTGCAGCTTTGCGGTGGCGTTGGCGTACTCCTGGTCGGTCAGCCCCTGTCTTGCCAGGCGCTCTTCAGCGCGTTTTTTCGCGGCCTCGGCGCGGTTCTTGTCGATGTCTTCCTTCCACTCCCAGGTGGTGGCGAGGACACGGCAGGTGCCGTTCATGACGGAGAGCATCCCGCCGATGCAGGCCGCGTACCGCGTAGTACCGTCTTCTAATACGATGTGCGCTTCGCCCATGCCGATCGCCGTGCAGTAATTGCAGTGACCCGCGAGGATCGCAAGGTCGCCGGTGATCGTCCGGCAGACAATGCGCTCGGCGTCACCCTCAAAGAGCAGGCCGTCCGGCGTTCCGATTCTTAAGGGAAAACTGCTCATAAGACGTCTGCCTCCTTTTAAAGGTTCTTCGCCTTCTCAAATACGTCGTCGATGGTGCCTGCGAAAAGGAAGCAGCTCTCGGGGATCTCATCGCATTCGCCGTTCAGGATCATGCGGAATCCGCGCAGGGTCTCTTTGAGCGGCACGTACTGGCCCGGCAGGCCGGTGAACTGCTCCGCCACGGAGAAGCTCTGGGAGAGGAAACGCTGCACCTTGCGGGCACGGTTGACCGTCATCTTATCTTCCTCGGACAGCTCGTCCATACCCATGATGGCGATGATGTCCTGAAGCTCTTTGTAGCGCTGCAGCACCATCTGTACGTCCTTCGCAATCTGGTAATGCTCAGTGCCTAAGACCTCCGGGGAGAGAATACGGCTCGTGGAATCCAGTGGATCCACTGCCGGGTAGATGCCCTGGCTGGCGATGTCACGGGAAAGCACGGTGGTCGCGTCCAGGTGGGTGAAGGTCGTCGCGGGAGCCGGGTCGGTCAGGTCATCCGCCGGTACATAGACCGCCTGCACGGAGGTGATGGAACCCTTCCTTGTCGATGTGATGCGCTCCTGCAGCTCGCCCATCTCAGTCGCCAGCGTCGGCTGGTAGCCTACCGCGGACGGCATACGGCCGAGTAGCGCGGACACTTCGGAGCCTGCCTGGGTAAAACGGAAAATATTATCAATGAAAAGCAGCACGTCCTGGTTCTTGATATCACGGAAGTATTCCGCGATGGTCAGGCCGGAAAGGCCGACACGCATACGCGCTCCGGGCGGCTCGTTCATCTGCCCGTAAATCAGAGCCGTCTTATCAATTACGCCGCTCTCCTTCATTTCATTATAAAGGTCATTGCCCTCACGGGTACGCTCGCCCACGCCGGTAAATACAGACAGTCCGCCATGCGCCGTCGCCACATTGTGGATCAGCTCCATGATCAGCACCGTCTTGCCCACGCCTGCGCCGCCGAACAGGCCGATCTTGCCGCCCTTCGCGTACGGACAGATCAGGTCTACGACCTTGATACCCGTTTCCAGAATCTCGGTCGCCGGGGTCTGCTCCTCATAGGACGGAGCCGGGCGGTGGATCGACCAGCGCTCCTTCGTCTCAACCGGCGGTTTTTCATCCACCGGCTCGCCCAGAAGGTTCAGCACACGTCCCAGGCACTCTTCGCCCACCGGCACGGAAATCGGCGCGCCGGTATCAACCGCTTTCGTTCCGCGCACCAGTCCGTCCGTCGAACTCATTGCGATGCAGCGCACGGTATTGTCTCCCGTCTCCTGCGCCACCTCGGCAATCAGCTTTTTGCCATTATTATCAATCTCAATTGCGTTCAGCAGTGCGGGCAGCTCGCCCTGTGCAAACCGGATATCCAGAACCGGGCCGATTACCTGCACCACCTCGCCAATGTGTTTGTCACTCATTTTATTCCTCCTAAAACATGTCCATGATCCGCGAAGCGGGTCGTGGACGCAGGCCGCACCATTGCCGACAGGCGATTTCCATTGCGTGGCTTTCCTCGCATGTCACCAGTCTGCAGAACTGGTGACGCAGGCTGCGCCATTGCCGTCAGGCGATTTTCATTGCGTGGCTCTTATCCGACGCCCTCCGCGCCTGCGACAATCTCCGTAAGCTCCGTGGTGATGCTGCTCTGACGCGCCCGGTTGTAGCTCAGGTTCAGCTTCTCGATCATTTCCTCCGCGTTGCTCGTCGCCGCCTCCATCGCGTTGCGCCGCGCCGCCAGCTCACTGGCCACTGCGTCACACACGCCGCCATAAATAAAGCCGCCCAGATATTCCGGCACGATCGCGTTGAAAACCTCCGAGCTGTCCGGCTCGTACAGGATCAGGTCGCGTACCGGAGTCTTTCTGGCACCGCCGGAAGCCTGCGAATCAGAATCCTGGCCGCCGCCTTTAAAATCCTCCAGATCCGTAAGCGGAAGCATCGGGTAAACCTCCGGACGCTGCGACAGCATGGAGACAAACTCCGTATAGCACAATTCAATATGCCCGAACCGTCCTTCCCGGTATTCCTTACAGAGAAGCCTCGCGATCTCAAAGCAGTCGGCTACTGAAATATCCGCGACCGTCGCGAAATCCTCAGTCAGGATCTCTACCTTCCTGCGCTGGAAATATTCCACCGCCTTTTTCCCAATCGGAAGCACCACATAGCCGGCAGCTTCGCCGGATGCGTTCTGTCCTGCCGCTGCTTCCAGCTTCTTAAAAATATTGGAATTGTATCCGCCCGCAAGTCCGCGGTCGCCGGCAATCACGACATAACACCACCGCTCATTGGACGACGGTTTTGCGTACACGGAAGAAAAATCCGTATTCCCCTCCGCGATATCCACCAGTGTCTGGTGAAGCTCCCGGAAATAGGGGCGGCACTCATCGGAGCGTTCCTTTGCCCTGCGCAGCTTGGAGGAAGCCACAAGTTCCATCGCCTTGGTAATCTGCATCGTGCTCTGGACACTTTTGATCCGCAGCTTTACCGCTTTCATATTTGCAGCCATATCGGTTCCTCCTCTCTCTGATAAAATAAACGACTCTGAATCGTTTTCATCGCACCCTCCCGCGTATACCAGTGACCTGATTGGTCCGGGTGCGCGGCCAAAGTGCGTTATTTACCAGGTTTCGTACTGAGGAACTGATCCGTATAATCCTGCAGCGCCTGCTTCAGATTCTCTTCCGTCTCTTCCTCAAGCTTGCCCGTCTCACGGATCGCCTGCATGGCGGCCGCTCCCTGCGCGTTTGTATCCAAAAACGGGTACAGACCCGTCTCGTACGAGCGCACATCGCCCGTCTCAACATTAGCGAGGTACCCCTTTGTGACCGCGTAAATAATCGCTACCTGCTTCTCGACCGGAATCGGAGAGTTCTGGTTCTGTTTCAGGATCTCCACGATACGCGCGCCCTGATCCAGACGGGATTTGGTATCCGCGTCCAGGTCGGAGCCAAACTGCGCGAAGCTCTGCAGCTCACGGTACTGGGAATAGATCAGCTTCAGCGTACCGGCGACCTTCTTCATCGCCTTAATCTGCGCGTTGCCGCCGACACGGGATACTGAAATACCCGGGTTCACCGCCGGCATCACGCCGGAGTGGAACAGCTCTGTCTCCAGGAAAATCTGGCCATCGGTAATGGAAATAACGTTTGTCGGAATGTAAGCGGAAACATCGCCCGCCTGTGTCTCGATGATCGGCAGTGCAGTCAGAGAGCCGCCGCCATGCGCGTCGTCCATCTTTGCAGCGCGCTCCAGCAGTCTGGAGTGCAGATAGAACACATCGCCCGGAAACGCCTCGCGGCCGGGTGGTCTGCGGATCAGCAGAGACAGTGCACGGTAAGCCACCGCGTGCTTGCTCAGATCATCGTAAATGATCAGCACATGCTTTCCCTGCTGCATAAAATACTCGCCCATCGCGCACCCCGAATACGGCGCGATATACTGCAGCGGGCTGGCCTCTGAAGCCGTCGCCGCCACGATAATAGTATAGTCCATCGCTCCATTTCTGGAGAGCGTCTCGGACAACGATGCCACGGTCGAACGCTTCTGGCCGATCGCCACATAAATGCAGGTAACATCCTTGCCCTTCTGATTGATAATCGTATCGGTCGCGACCGTCGTCTTCCCGGTCTGGCGGTCGCCGATGATCAGCTCACGCTGCCCGCGGCCGATCGGAATCATGGAGTCAATCGCCTTGATGCCGGTCTGCAGCGGCTCGAATACCGGCTGCCGGTCACAGATACCGGGAGCCTGGTTCTCAATTGCCCGGTACTCATTCGCCGTGATCGGACCCGCGCCGTCGATCGGCTGTCCGAGCGCGTTGACGACTCTGCCGATCATGGCCTCTCCCACCGGCACGGATACCACCTTGCCGGTGCGCTTTACGGTCTGTCCTTCCTGGATCTTTTCGCCGGAACCAAACAGAACGATCGAGACACTGTTCTCCTCGAGGTTCTGCGCCATGCCGAAGCTGCCGTCCTCAAACTCCAGCAATTCTCCGGCCATGCATTTTGCGAGGCCGCTGGCCCGGGCAATCCCGTCGCCTACCAGCAGAACCGTGCCTGTCTCGTCCTGATGGATCGCGTTCTCGTAATATTTGATCTGGCTTCGGATGACCTTTGTAATTTCTTCAGGTTTTAATTGCATGGTCTTATCCATCCTTATTATTATACTTCACTGATAATACATGGACTCAAATGTCTTAAATTGGAACTCAGGCGTTCCATTCCTGACCTTTGATCCCTTATATTATCACATCACAACATCTGCCAGCTTTCTGGAAATGCCAGAAATGCGCCCCTGCACGGTGCCGTCCAGCTGTCTGCCCTCCAGCTCCACGCGCAGCCCGGCCATCACGGAGGGATCCACCCTCTGCGTCAGCACGACCGTCTTCCCGCTCTGCTTTTCCAGCTTGTCCTTCAAAGCTGATACCTGTGCGTCCGTGAGCGCCACCGCGCTGGTGACCACAGCCTCGGCAATATTGTGATCTACATTGTACCGCCGTGTAAACTCCTCGCAGCATCCTTCGTATTCCCGCAGGATCCCCTTTTCACACAGCAGCTTCAAAAAGCTTACCAGATACCGCTCAGCCCGCTCTCCAAACGCAGTTTCAATCAGACCCGCGCGCTCGTCCTTCGCAATCGAAGGTTCACAGAGCAGCGCAAGATAATCCGGGTTCTCCGAAAATAAGTCCCGTACTGCGAGCATCTGTTCACGGATCGTATCCGTAAGCGTCTCCTCAGCGGCAAGCTCATACAGGCTGCCGCCGTATACTCTGGCAGTCTGTGTCATGCGCTCTCACCTACATTCGCTATAAATTCATCAATCAGCTTCGCGTGATCCTCTTCGCTGATCTCCCGCTCAATCACCTTGCCGGTGATCTCCACGGCCATACTTCCGATCTCATCCTTGATCTCATTGACCGCTTTCCGCTTCTCCTGCGCGATATCACTCTCCGCCTTCGCCTTGATCGAAGCAGCCTGCCGCGAAGCCTCCCGGATGATCTCTTCACTCTGTACGGTCGCAGTCTTCTGCGCAGCCGTCAGGATGTCATTCGCCTTTGTCTTCGCCTCCAGCATGCTCTGCTCATAGTCGGCTTTCATGGCCTGCGCCTCTTCCTTCGCCTTCGTGGCATCCTGGATCTCGGCATCCGCCGCAGCCTTGCGCTTCTCAATAATATTATTGATCGGCTTAAACAGAAAACGCTTGACCAGATACATCTGAATAAAAAGGTTGCAAATCTGAGCGATAAACGTCCACGGTACAAGGCCAACTAAATTTTGAACATCCATATCGTTAACCTCCTGTTCTCTCTGTCTTATTCACTGGATCGTCCTGTCAGGAGCCCCGCCCCGGCCGCTGACATTCCATCAGCCGATATCATGCCTGCGGAACATCATCATACAGCGGCTTTCGCAGTGCCACTCCATGTAAAAGCCGGCTGCTCCGTTCTTTTGGAATTCCCGCTTTTACAGGAAACGGCGTAATCCGCTCTACTGCAAGCCGGGACAAATCCAGCACCTGCATTTGCCGGTGATTTCAGACAAGGAGATTCATGAACATATTCGGAGCTACGAAAATCAGCAGCAGACCGGTAACGAAACCATAAATACCTGTGGTCTCCGCGATTGCGCAGCCCATCAGCATCGTCGACGTCACATCACCCCTGCACTCCGGCTGGCGGCCGATCGCCTCCAGAGCCTTTGCTACCGCGTTACCTTCACCAATACCAGGTCCGATACCTGCGATCAGAGCCAGACCTGCACCGATCGCGCAGCCCGCCAGTGCGATACCTTTTGCTAAAATTGTGAAATCCATCTTGTAATCCTCCTTTTTTAGTGACTCTTTGGTTTTAAATTTAGTTTTTTATTATCCTTCCGCCGCGTTCGCGATGTAAAGGGTCGTCAGCATGCAGAAAATGTAGGCCTGCATGACGCCTGTAAACCAGTCAAAGTAAACGGAAAGAATGGCCGGTACTCCGACATCCAGTATCGGGATCTGAGCGAGTACGTCGCCCACCAGACCGGGAATCAGGCCGAGCAGCGCGCCGCTCGCCACCGCCAGAGCTGCATAGATCAGCGAATTAATCACGATGCCCGACAAAATATTGCCGAAATGACGGCATGCCATACTGACCGGCGTCGCAACCTCTGAGAGAATATTAAACGGCGTCAGTATCGCGATCGGCTGGGTAAACCCTTTGAAATATCCACCGATACCGCCCGTTTTAATCTTCTGCCAGGTGATCATGACAAACACTACCACCGCCCACGCCGCTTCCGTGGAAAGATCCGCTGTCGGGCTCCGAAGGCCCACCAGACTGATCAGGTTGGATACCAGGCTTGTCGAAAACAGCGCCGCCACAAACGGAATCAGGTAGCGGAAGGCCTCTCCCATATTGCCAATCACGAAATTATTTGCCGTCTCCACAAGCATCTCCGCGACCGCCTGCCGCTTCGAAATATTCTCCGTCTTCAGGTCGTGCGTCAGCCAGATGCACAAGCCCGTGATCAAGATCATGACCAGCCAGCTTACGACGAGCGTCTCGCTGATCTGCAGATCTCCCAGGATGGGAATATTCGTGTGTATAGTAAAAAAGACTCTGGCTCCCGAAATATCAACTTCCATAACGATCTCCACCTCCTTACCGGCTGCAATTCATGCAGCAGCTCCGGACAGCTTCGTCCTGTGTCACTGAAGAAGCAGTCCAGACTGTTTTTTTACATAATATGATATAAAAATCCGTGACTCAGCCGCGTTCACTGTGATTTTTTGATAATCCCAGTCAGCTTGATGCCAAAACTGGGTAAAAACAGAGGTACAATCCCCGCCACGAACTGAAAGCAGGGGGCGACAATCGCCGCAATCACCCAGAGCATCTGCAGCAGCAGTCTCTGCGAGTAGCTCGCCCGGACCTTCGTCCTGGCCGCATCCTCATCGGCGGCAGACGCCGCGCTCTGGACCATCAGACCCATCAAAAAGAAATTAAGGACAGCAATCAGTCCGCCCACAAATCCGCCTAAAAAAACCGTATAGTCAAACGGCACTGACTCTGGCATCGCCACGTGAAAAACTGCAAACAATATCCACATAATCACAATCCCTGTGGCTGTCATCACCGTCACCCGGCGTGTCTCTTTCTTCACCGCCGGCTGAACCTCGCCGATCCATCTGTCCATTTTCATCCTCCCATACCTTCCGCATTTCAGACACCGTGGTACGCTCATGCATATCTTTGGATCTTCATCCGCCACGCATTACCAGGGCACGTCCGGCTTATTACAGAATGCCACACAGACAGAATGCGCATGGAATCACAATACAAGCCTCTGTCAAATGATAATTACGAATGGTTATTGAATGATATTTTTTCCTTACCAGTTTTGTCCGTTTTATCCTTTTTTATCACGGACAGGTAAAACCTGTACGCGAACATCCCGCTGCCTCCGAGGCCGAAAAAGAACCCGGGTATATAAATCCATGTCCCCAGCCCCGCACGCGCCGTCAACCACCAGCAGATCCCCAGGCAAAGCAGCAGCGGCGTGATCAGGGACAGACTGAACTGGCCGAGAAGCGTGATGTTTTTTAAAAAGTCGTTATATTTTTTCATTTCATCCGCTCCCTGTGCAACTATTTTTTACCTGCTGCGCTGATGACCAAAATCTGTCTTATTTTAACAACATTTTCCTCCGTACGCAAGTCCCTTTCTGATAAAAATAGTTCTTACGGACTACGGAAAAGCACATCCCATTCATCAAAAGTTTCGCGCGGCTCGGAAGCTGCGACTACATTCTTTCAGAAACGATACTGATCCCATTCTCCCATCCAGTCTTTTGGATTGCCGAGGCAGAAGTATGCGGAGCTCTTCTTTTGATCCAGAACGGCAATCTTGGCTGCGTTAGTTCCGCAGGTCCGGCCATTATCGATCAGCTTCCCCTGTGCGCAGCCGAACGCGAGACCGCTCGGGAGAAAGCCCCCGCTGCCGTCCGGAATTGATTATTTCTGCTTTCCATTATCCGTACTTTCCTCACGCGCTTTTAATATGGTATCTCTTTACAAAGTTCAGATTCCTGACTAACTGGCCTTTTCCATCACACGGAATCTCTTCGCAGATCCTCCACAATTTTCCCCTCCAGCTCCCGGCAGGCATCCAGAATCTCCCGGATCTGCTCCGGCGTGATGCCGTCCAGGTGGATGCCGCAGGTGCAGACCACCGCGCAGTCCATGTGCGCCGCCACCGTCTCCGCCAGATGCCGGGCTACCTCCTCATCCTTATGCCCCGGGCGATTCAGCACAGAGGTCGTGGCGCTGATCCCTTCTCCGGTGAGACTCGGACGGGCGATCGAGAGTACCGCGCTCCCGACATGGCCGCCCTGGTCATCCCATACACAGATCGTAAAATCCTTTCCCATCGGGATCACCTCGCAGAGGATCGTGATTCCACATACGTTTTTCTGATATTCATATTTTGTCGGATTCATTCTTCTCACTCCGCTTCCCCTGCCGGTCAGGCTTTGCCGGGCGCACGTACTTTTTCTTTCCCAGTCAGCAGCCTTTCCATCAACTGCACCGCTCTCACTTCCACCTTCGGAAGCCTTCCATCTCAATCCCGAATGGCTGCAGCATTTTGCCAACAATGTGGCGCTCCATGTCCCTGACACTCAGCATAGTCTCACTGCTGTCAGACTCTGCTCCGGTTTTTCCTGCGTCTGTTTTTTCTGCACCGACAAAATGTGCCGACGCGCCTTCTCCCTGCTTAATATAGTACGTCACCACCGGTGGCATGATAAACACATTGTGCAATCTGGACAATGTGAGCATATTTTCCAGATGAATCGGACTCAGTGGAGTCTCCCGCACGGCAAGAACCAGCTTCCGCTGCTCCTTGATCGTCACGTCCGCAGCGCGCAGCAGCAGATTTTCACTGAATCCGTGGGCGATGCCGCTCAGGGTCTTCATCGAGCAGGGCAGCACGATCATGCCCTCCGTCAGAAACGTACCGCTCGCAATCGCCGCGCCGATATCATAATTCTCATAGCAGACATCCGCGAGGGCGCGGATCTGTTCCGGCGCAAACCCGCTCTCCTGCCTGGCGGTAAGCTCCGCTCCGTAGCTGAACACCAGATGTGTCTCTACATCCGGCACCTTCTTTAATTCATTCAAAAGGCAGACTGCCAGCGGAAACCCACTCGCACCGCTGATGCCCACTACCATTCGTTTCATAAGCATTTTTCCTCCGTTCTCAGGCAATTCCCGTTCTTACTGATTATAATTTTTCAAAGTAAGCTATATTATACATTCGCAATAATCCATGTGCAAGCACATATATGATAGCAGCCTTCTGAGAATCCGCGTGGAAAAAACTTCTCGAAGAATCTGCTTCCGGTTGCCGACTGTCACTTCATCAAATCAAATCGTACAGTATTCTGATTTCCTCATAGATCTGTGCAAAATTAATAACGCAATCGCCTCCGTAAATTCCGACTGGCACAGTATCTGTAAATTCATATTTTGTAAGATTCACACGTTTCAAGATCATAGACATACACCCGCTTGTAATCCGGATCAATCATCCAGTATTCACGGACTCTGGCTCTTTTGTATTTTGTCAGCTTCAGTGTGCGATCTGCTTGTGTCAATTTATAACCAAACATTTCCCTCATCATTCACCGAACACTCGGGCAAATTTTCAGGTGATTTTCGTCCGGTCTGAGGCATAGACATCGACCCGTTCGATGAATGCCTCCTGTATCCCCGGTGTCAGCTTTTCCATGTCCGAATGCCGTTGAATCAGTTCCGCCACGCTTTCTCTTTCTGCATTTTCGGTGCTTCCTGTTGAATTCTCCGCTTCTGTTTTTCCGGGCGACACAAGTTTCCGGTACTCTTCCACTTTTCTATCACATTCCCGCTTCTGTATCAAGTACTCATCCCATGAAAATCTCCCATCCTTGTATTTTTCATACAGATCAGTCTTTTCTCTTTCGAGAAGTTTCAATTTCTTTTGGTAACGCTTTCGGTCTGATTCTTCCGAAGCCTGTTTCTGCAACTGATCCTTTCTGCGGGCTTCCTGTGCGGCAAACCTTTGGATATGGCTATTCAGTTCCTGAAGAACCGCATTTTCAAGAGCGGGGGCATCTGCACGGAAGCGGTAACAGGAAGCATTCGGATTCGTGTCACCATACCGACATAAATAATAAGTATTGTTCTTTGACCTGGACATCTTCTTTCCACAATACGCACAATAGAATACATTCACCCGCTTGCCGGCATATGGTTTTTTGTACTTAGGCAACATATCTTCTACTTTTTGAAAAATTTCCTTCGATATGATGTAAGCGTCAAATAAAAGGCGTCTATTCGAGACGCCCATGGTATGGTATCGTTGAGACATAGATTTAGGGTACGACTTTTGCCCAGGGATTGTGCATCCCTGGGGTTAAGAAATCAGGCGACTTTTTCTGATTTGTCACCATCGGTCGGCATCTCCTTTTTCCGGGGAGCCCGTGGTTGTTCCAGGAACTCATTTGCCCCGAGTTCCAGCGGGCCTTGCGATGAGTGCCGTTTTTCGTACTCACGGTATTCTTCTGACCATGGCATCATGGTCTCCAGGAAACTGTCCTCAAGGGATTTTACTTCGTGGGGCATTTTTTCCAGGATATACCGCAGATACCAGTATACGTTCGCGTCGTTCGCTCGTGCTGTCTCCACTATGGAGAACATGGTTGCGGTCGCCCTTGCACCACTTACAGAATCGCAAAACATAACGTTGCTTCTAAATACAGAGAAGGGTCTTATACAGCGCTCGGCAAACCCGTTATCTGCGGGTATGTGCCCATCCGACAGGAAACGGCTAAGGTATTCTTTCTGGTTTATGGAATAGTTGATGGCGTCTTTCAGCCTCTCGCCCATCATCGGGTCGCTGGTATCAAAGCTTTCTATGTAATTGAAGTATTCCTCTACCAGCGGTTTGACTTCCTGTTCGCGCCGGATCTTGCGCTCATCGGCTGTGAGTGCTTTGAGCGGCTCATCGGCATCGTATATTTTCCCGATAAGGATAAGGGCCTTCGTCTCCGGAAGCTGTGCGACAGCTTCATCATCCATCCCGGATTTGTCGACCAGGGAAAGGGATTCCACGAACCTGCGGCGCATATGCATCATGCACCCGCAGATAATGACAGCGCCTTCCTTCTCTTTTGAAAGCACCCGGTAGGAACAGTACGCGTCACAAGAAATGTACCCTTCAAAGTCCTTGTAAAATTTCCGCAGGTGTTCTGTCTCCCTGGTCGGCTCATAGCAGAACATTATGACGGGGTTTTCCTCTGATAGCTCGCTGGTGGTATGTACCCACATATAGCTTTTTCTCCCGGCAGGCCGTCCGTCTTTATTGACAAGAAACGTTGTTTCGTCACACTGATGGTATGGAACCGCGAGGAGTTTCACAAGGAGGAAGCTGCAGACCGGCTCAAAAAAGACAGAAGCGAAATGGAGCACCCATATGCACATGGTCTGCCTTGAAAGTGAGAGACCAAGGGCAGCAAACATCAGCTCCTGCCGGTAAAGCGGGACTGACAGGAAATATTTCAGGTACAGGATCCATGCCACGATGGATGGCGAGGCGAAGCTGCGCTGCCAGAGGGGAGCCTCGTAGGGAATTGTGACAAGCGAATGCTCCAGGCCGACGGAGATGACGGGGGTGTGGGTATAGAGCGCGTATGTGCTGGACGGGATTTCCTGCAGGGAAGGATGGACATGCCAGAACGCGATCCGCCAGTTCCCTTTCCCATATTTTTTATCCAGCGCTTCGGCATCCAGCCTGTAGACATCCTTGCGCGGCAGACGGGAGAAGTCGTCCCCACGCTTCCCGGCCTTCTTTTTCCCTTTGTTGCGAGTTCCTTTTCCGCCGTGCTTCTGGCCGCCGTGCTTCTGGGAGGCATCTGCAGCATTGCTGGTGTTTTCCGGTTCCTCGTCCGCCTCGTCCGTTTCTTCCCTGGCCGGTTCGGCATCGATGATGTCGGAAAGTTTCTCCGTACCCCGGCCAAAAATATCGTTTGCACGCAGCTGGCTGACCTGTGTAGTGTGGTCGAGGGCGGCTTTCAGCTCCCCGACTTCCTTCCGCAGGGCCATTACTTCCCCGACAGCCGCGTTATAATCTTTTGACATGGCTGCCAGGGCTTTGGTATTCTCGATCCTGTAGATTTCGTTATCAGCGGCTTCCTTCTTGATGTTTGTATATGGATTTTTAGGTGTTGGAGCACATTGTTTTTTCGATTTTAATGTGCTGTGATACAAGCCCGTTCATGTTAGCTTTCTGCGCCTAAGTGCACCGTTCCCCATGTCTCAATACCATTCGTCATCCTCTGGATCACTTTGGTTGAACTCCATGATCTCATCAAATGAACGCCTGCTGCCCGAAACCGCGTCCAACAGCATTTTGTCCCGGCCCTCTTTTCTTCGGCTTCACTAATGCGGCCAATTCTTCCAATGCCTCATCATAAGGTTTTTTGTATTCAACCACTTTATCTTCGGCAGCCTTAATCCGTTCATCTAACGAAAACTCTCCGTCCTGTTTTTTCATCCTTTTTTAATCCTCCGTCTCCGCTTCGGTCAGGTACCGTATGATCTCAGCATAGGATTTTTTGCTGTTTGTGACCGCCTTTATGATCTCCTGTTCTTCCAGTGCCGTCTTTTTATCAAGCAGCTTCTGCAAGTCGTTTACCGCCTCGTCATATGCCGCCTTCGTACGGATCACGCGCTCCTGTGCTTTCTCTATCTTCTGTTCCAATGCTTCCATCCCAACTGTTCTTGCCATTCCTTCATCCCTCCTGCTTTTCTTTCTGTCTTGCTAACTTCTCACTTATTTTAGCAGCTTGATATTTTACTTGCGCCGCATCCATCCCGAATGCCTTTAAGATGGTCTTTTGCGTCTTCGTAACTGCATGGTCCATCCGGTATACGTTGTCTGTCAGGCGTACCATTTCGATCTTTTCCAGTTCCTTTAACGCCGCAGGAACCGTCATATAATTCGGCCTGGTTTCCAGTTCTTTCATTTCATCTTGTAAATATGTATAGATGCGGTTCCGCACAATCAGTGCTACAAACTCAATGAATATTTTTCCTCCGGCCGATTCATCTGTGTAAACCCGGAGGCTGCTGTTCCCAAGATAGCTCTTGTCTCCGCGGAAAAGTTTTTCGGATGCATCCCTGCTTTTGTATTTAATCAGCGCTTCCTTTGCCGTCATCTTTTCCGATGATATGATGCAATAATACCCTGCCAGTTTTGATTCCGTCTCTATTACGCTGACCCGCTCCTCCGCGAACTGGAACTGCCCGGTCTTTTCGTTGTAGTGGAGAATAAAGTACAGTTCAAAACCGCTGCCGAACTTCTTGACTTCGTTCGTATGCTTCTTCATGTACTGTTTCATCTTGCGGATCCTGTCCTCCAGGTTTGTCCGCTCAGCGCTTTCCTTTTTTATGCTGTGGTAAATATGCACGTAGACATTCTTTTCATCCGATGCAAACAACTTTGTTTCTATTGTAATGCCATATGCTTCAAAACCTTCTATGTAATTCACCCGTTTTTCCTCGAATGTCCCCCTTTTCTCCAGGACAAGCCCATTTACGAAGGACGCCATACCCTTTACCATTATCAGGTAGGAATAGCCCTTTTCCCGGATGGCATCGAGGTTCTGCCTGCTGAAATATCCCCGGTCCAGTATAAAACCGATCTTTCTGTACCCGTATCCATAAGCCCTGTCCAGCATGAATTCCAGCTGGGATATGTCATTGATGCTGCCCGGGTATTTCTCATAAAACAGCGGCTCACGGTTATGCGTGTCATAAGCGATCGCATAATTAAATATCGGCTGCCCCTGGTCCACTTTTGGATGGCCGTATTCCACAATCTCCAGGTCACCTGCCTCACAGTTCTTGTTCGTGGAATCATAAGAAATATAAATTTTTTCACGGTGGTCCCTCTTCGAATTCCACTCATTCAGGAAGCTGACACTCTGATCTTCCGTGATGGAATGAAGAAACGTGGATATTTTCGTATCGGAATAAATGTGCATATCCTCTGTAAACAACGGATGGTTGTATGCATACTCGGGATAGTACTGTGCAACATTGCTTTCCGTCACGATCGAATACGCCGCAAGGTCCAGGAACAGCCCCAGGTCTTTCCCCTTGAAATAATGCGAAAGGATCTCCTCCAGATGGTATCCCTCCATTATCTTCTTTATTATAATGTAATCTCCGATTCTCAGGCAGCTGCTCCGGTATGTCCTGTCCAACTCCTCAGGCAGCTCCACTTCCGGAAAATATTTCAGGAAGTTCTGGTTCGGCAGCATTTTCGCAGGATCGTCCTTTGAGCGTTTCCCAATCGTTGCCCTTTTTGGATTTGTGATCTGCGTTCCTTTGTCATACTTGCGGTCATACTCATAATAAACATAGTCCGTATCCGCTTTCCGCCGATAGGTAATCTTGCCCGGAACGTTTGGAATGTCAACGAAAAATTTCAGGTACATATCCGCCTCCCTGCACAGGCGTAATTACGCCTGTGCTCAGTATAGCATAATTCCCGGATTTCTGCAAGCGAAAAATCGCAGAAATCCGGGATTTTTTTGACATCCAGGCTCCTTTTTTCTCTTTAGGCGTAAAAAATTACAGGAAGTTCACAATCCTCCTGTGAGAAACGACATGAGTCATTTCCTTTCGCATTTCCAATATAATCTACACAGTGATTTCCCACAGAATCTTCTCACCGTACCTGCGCTCCTGTATGCCTGTCTTTTTGTTCTTATTAAAGCTAAAGATCAGCATATATCCCTTTTTGATCTTCAGGCGATCCAGATATCCGTAAAGCTGCTTTTCTCCTTCTTCATTGTATTTCTGGCCATACCAGATTTTTGTCTCAATCAAAAACTGCTCCGCATGATAGTCTACAATGATATCGGTTTTTTCTCGTCACGGGTCTGCGCTTCGATATAATAATTGCCTGTCCCGTTTATGACTGGTTTCAGATACATCAGGAATATTTTTCTTGCATATTTCTCGATAAACTTCTGGTCATTATCCGCATAGACGTACGCATAATGCTCCGCAAATTTTCGCAGCAACGCCTCCATGTCCAGTCTGCCGTCCACGATGAACTGACTTTTGTTCAGCTCGGCGTCCTTTTTCGTAATATTCCCGGTCTCATCCTCAGAGAGAAAGTAATCGTACAATACGACTTCAAAAATACGGTTGGAGACTGCTACCCGTCCGTTCACGGATTTTATATAGTCAAACATCTTTGCAAGGCTCAGTACCTCATTATAGGCGTTAAAGGCAATCGACTCGCCTTCAAACAAGATACGTCTGATAATGTCTTTCAGCTGCGGAAAATCCTTCAGCTGCTTGATCATGTCTTCCAATAACGGCTGATTTTCGTGCTCTATCGACTTGGCCGCCTCTGCCACGCCCTCCGGTACCCACGCTGCCGCCCGGTCTGGAAATGCAGGCGTTCCGGCCAGATTTTCATCTATATGCTTGCAGATACCAGATACCAGAACCGGATATCCGGACGTGTATTCATAAATCAAATCTGACATTTTCTGAACATCCATGCCTGTATGGTAATCACGCTCATACTCCGTAAGCATCCCTGCGATCTCGTCTGCGGAAAAGCTCAGATCCTCCTTAAATCTGACTGCGACGTTCCATGGACTATTGTACTGATGAGATTCTTCGGATCTGATTTTCAGCTTTAGATTTTTGATGTCATAAACACCCGCAAGTATGACGCTCTGGAACGTCCAGGTCCTTCCGCTTTCTCTTTTAATATATTTGTCCCGCAGCATTCCAAGAAAGCTTAACATCCTCTGGTTATTTGATGCTCTGTCTACCTCATCAATCATCAGCACAATGGGGCGCTCGCTGAAACGGCAGAGCTCTGTGATCCGTTTTCCCAGGGTTTGAAACGGCAGATCTGCGCCTATCTCATTTTTCCACTTTTCAATCAGATGCTCCGGCACGGGCTCAAGCTCCAGTTGTTCTTCAATCAGATCCATCACGCCGCTCACAAATGCGTAATCAGACCGGAACATTTCCTCACTGCCTTCAAAGCTGATCTGAAGGCAAACGTATTTTTCACGCAGCTTTTCCGCCAGGAGGCACAGTGTCGTAGTTTTTCCGTACTGTCTTCCGCGATTAATGGCAAAATAATTTCCCGGTTCTACACGATAACTCCGTGTTTTTTGGGACTAACTACGGAAAATTTACTCCGTAGTT